>OMOF01000210.1 GCA_900290375.1 Candidatus Desulfosporosinus infrequens | reverse complement strand
TCGATATTAGTGAAGAAGTGGTTGAATGTTTCTAAGAATTATTTAACAATGGATTAGCACGTTAGTATTCACATGCTTGGAATGACGAGGCTATGTCTAGGGTAAGCCAGATCTAAATGTTGATTTCCAAAGTGGAAGGGGAGAAGAGTTAACTATTCGAGGACTAGGGGTATTTCCCTCTCTTAAAAAGGCTCATACCTTATGGACGGCGGTACACGGAAATTTAGCTGAACTGAATCGACTAAGGCATGATCTACATCATGGACTCCAAAGCAGAGGCTTCGAATTGGATGAACGACAGCTTAAGCCCCATATAACCCTAGCTTCTCGTCCTAAACTCGAAAATAGTGATCTTTCCGTTGTTCAAACAAAGATCTTAGGTCAGTATATGGTCGACGAGTTTGTATTATTTGAGAGCAGGGCGATCGGTGGCAAAAGAGTTTACACGGATTTATACAGAGCAGGTTTTGAAACAGCGGCAGGACATGAAATCAGTCTAGAAAGTTCTTGATCGCATAGAGGGAAATAGTGGAGTGCTCTTAGGCAAACCTGGTGAAGAATCGATTGTTGAAGATATAATACTATACGAGAGGAAATGAGGGACAGATATAGTTGTCTCCTGCATGTGGATAAGACTATGCGTACAACGACTCGACTGATTGGACATTATCTGTGTTTATATGGGGCAATTGGTATTTATCTGCCGTTTTTGCCTGTGTTCTTGGCTGCTTCTGGTTTGGACAGCTTGCAAATCGGATTTCTCCTGGCGATTGGACCCAGTACAAGTATTTTTGCTCAAATTGCCTGGGGCAATTTTGCGGATAAGCATAATCGGCGTAAAGAATATCTTGTAATTGCTTTAACAGGTACGGCGATAGTCTGTATGACTCTTACATTCTTTAAGAGTTTATCATTGCTTGCTTTACTTCTTTTCCTCTACGCCTTATTTAATTCAGCCACCTCTCCATTGACAGATGGTTTGGCCCTAGATGCGGTTGCCGATACAAGTCATTTTGGCTTGCTTCGCCGGTGGGGATCCTTGGGCTTTGCAGTTACGGCAGTGACCGGGGGCGTATTTTTTTCTCATTTGCCCGTTAGATTATTCGGAGTAGTGGCTGGAAGCTTATATGCTATGACGTTGCTCTGGACAGTTGGTTTACCTAATCCACGTAAGTGGAATCGACCAACCGGAGCGGCCTTTCCACTTATTGAAGTATTAAAGGTACCTGGTGTTAAGCCATTGCTACTTGTTTTGTTACTGGTGATGGTCCCCTATGCTGCTTATAGTTCTTTTCTGGGTTGGCATTTACAGTCCTTGGGGGCATCGCGTCTTTGGGTGGGTATCGCTTGGACGGTTGCAGCACTTAGCGAAGTCCCAATATTTGGACTAGGTAGCCGGTGGTTGATAAGGACTTCAGCAAGGAGCTTAATGGCTGGATCAGCATTGATATTTGCTGTTCGCTGGTTGGCCTATGCCTATATCCAGAGTTATCCAATCATTGTCTTTTTGCAGTTGGCTCAAAGCTTAAGTTTTGCGTTATTCTATCTGGCGGCAGTAGAGTACCTAACCAAGCTTGTTCCTCACGAATTGCGCAGTTGTGCTCAAAGTTTGATGCAGGGTATTGGATTTGGCGTAAGTGCGATTGTGGGATCAACTGTTGGAGGTTGGTTAGTAAAGACTGGCGGAATCTTTATTCTTTATATATTGATGGCGATATTGTCAGGGCTTGGGGCTTTATGCAGCTTCGTTTATCTGCGAAATAAGCCTTCAGTGGAAAATGTAAACAATCTATCCAAAGGCATAAGGTCTCCCAAAGGAAGTGATTAATTACGATTGGATTATAATCCTGAATATGAATTTGTGTATGAGAGAAGAGGGGTATACGTATGTGGGCATACTTAATTGCCTTATTGACTTACTTATCATTCAGCGTAATTATTATGATTTTGAATATTAGCGGTTTAATAACGCTCAAAGTTGCTATAATTGCTCAGGTTCTTGTAGTTGCATTAATCTTAATAGTAGTAATCTTTTGCATTGAGAGGTCTAAAAGATCATTAGGAAGCAAGGTTTTAAAACTGAAAAGTACCTCGATCTTAGTTAGAATTATTTTAACATGTCTTTCAATTACCTTCTTACTAGCTGAATACAAACTTATTACGCCATCTATTAATTTTTTGCCATGGAGTGCTGGTCTTATCATATTTTTGTTATATTTACTTTGGTTTTCGGGAAGGTGCATTATGGATAATGGATTGGTATATGATGGAACTATTCTAAGGTGGGAAGATATTAATGGTTTTGAATGGAAGCAGGGTTCAAGTACTACAACTAAACTTCTTTTCAGGAAGAGAGAAAAGGAGATCCTACATAAATTGAGGATCAGTATTCAAAATGAGCAAAAAATAGCTGTAGATAGAATTCTGAACCAAAAGGTATGTTGATTATAGTAATGTATGCCCATGTGGATGTAGTATTAATTTCATTAATTTAATTGAGAGAAACGACACGGCCGAACATCCTAAAATATAGGATATTCGGCTTTTTTATTATATATACATTCTATAAAGTAGGATTTTGAGCAAAATAGAGCGAATAATTATAGAAGATCAACCATAAATTTGGCATTAGAGGTAAATGAAATGAATGAACAACTTCTCAAACCCATTCAAGAGGCGACCTATTTGACGGTTTCGAACGCTTGGCGTTATCGTTCTATTTTACGTTACGTATATCTACAACACGAACGACTACGTTACTACATAGTTCTCGAAGAAATTTTGCAGTATTTGAAGCTTGATCCTCACTTTCGAGAGTACACTGAGGATCAGCTTCTGCAGGATTTAGATCAATTGGTTAGCTGGAAGAATCTTATACCGCGTCAAGATACAGGACGTGTAGCTAGTATCGAAGAATTTAAGAAGCGAAAATTTCGATATCAGTTGACACCCTACACGATTGAAATTGAACGGATGGTTTTAAGCCTAGAACATTTAGGAGCAGGGTTTGGAGGTTCACTAGAACGGACTCTTTTTGATCGCTTACTGGGCAATTTGATGGACCTTACCGTCGCCTGGGTGAAAGCAGACTCTGTCTTTAGTAAAACGAATGAAGAGATTTATCTTCTCTGGCAAGACCTGTATGAGAACTTTCATCGTCTGACCGATAATGCAGCCGATTATTTGGCCCACCTGCATAGTGAAAAAGTAGAGGAACAAATGATGACCGATGCCTTTCTGGTCTATAAAGAGGCGTTAACAGAGTACCTTCGTAATTTTATGACGAGTTTACAGAGAACCTCCTTTCGGATTGAAGGCTTACTGGAGGAAGCTCCCTTGACCTTCTCTCAAAAACTCACGGAATGTGTCGCTGACTATGAACTGTCTATTCCCCGCCTGGACGTCCGTCCTAGTAAAGAGCAGTTGATGGAACGTTTTCAAAATCAATGGGAAAGTCTTAGAACCTGGTTTCTGGGAGAAGGAGGCAGCGAAAGCGATCTGCTCTATCTCCAGAATGCAACCAATGAGACTATCCGCCGTCTAACCCGCTTTGCCCAGCGTCTTGGCGAAACTCATCACAATCTGCGCAACCGACGCCTGGATTATTTACACTTGGCTAAGTGGTTTTTCAATCTAGATACAGTCCAAGAGGCTCATGAACTCTCAGCCTGTGTTTTTGGCGTCTTCCATACGCGCCACTTATGGGTCGATCGTTCCAAGCAGACGGAAAGTTTCGAAGTCGAAATCTGGGATGAACCACCCTCCGAAATTGAGATTCGGCCTAAGGTGAGAAACTACCGAGAAAAAGGCAGACCCAATGCGGTTGTTGATCAGTCGGAACGCAAAAAAGCTGCCTTAGAGACCTATTTAAAGGAAAAGGAAATTGAACAACAATTACTCGATAATCTCATTCAAGATAATTGTATTGTTCTGCGCAACCTTCCTGAGCTGACGACTTTTATCCGTAAAACCTTGCTCACTTGGATCAGTAAATGTATGGCCAACCCAAATCGCCAAGGGAAAACGGAAACTGGGCGCACTTTTTCCTTGGGGAAAGCCAGCGACCGCCAAATCAATTTGCATTGCGAGGATGGTCTCTTAGCAATGCCCGATTACATCTTCCTGTTTGATGATCTAACAGAGGCAGCCCGATGAGCGAAAAAAAAGGTTTTGACGAAATGGCCAGAGAGGCCTTAATAACTCTCCTAGAGAACTTTTGGATCCTCCGTGAACACGATCCGGAAGGCTATCAAATCATCCGGGATCGGGAAAATGCCCTGAAGGATTATGTACTGGACAAATTGGGCTATCATTTGATCGTGCACCGGCATTTCGCCAAACTAGAGAAAATCCCTGCTGTACCGGAAGCGTGGATGGGGATTGAGCAGTTTCAACATCCCAGGGATTACGCTCTTTTATGTTGTGTGCTCGCCTATCTGGAGAGTATCACTGGGTATGAACAATTTCTTCTCTCCGATCTCTGTTCTGAGGTACAGGCCCTTTATCCGGGAGAGTTGGCCCTCGATTGGCGCAATTATGAGCATCGTAAATCCTTGGTTAGAGTTCTCCAACAAGTGACAGAGCTTAAAATGCTGACCGTCGTTGACGGCGAACTTGGCACCTTTGGCAAGAATGAAAGCTCAGAGGTTCTCTATGAAGTTTCAGTTGTCAGTCGGTATTTCATGCGTTCCTATCCCAAGGATTTCTTTCAATTTAACAGCAAAGAAGACATTCTGGCCGCGGAGACATTTGAAGGAGAAGACGAACTGCTCGGCGCACGCCGACGCTACCGAATCTACCGGCAACTCTTGCTGTCCCCATCTATGTATCGCAGCAACTCTGAGGACGCAGATTTTCTTTACTTGCGCAACTACCGCGCTCGTTTGCAGGAGGACTTAGAAAGACACACCGGCTTACAATTAGAGCTCTATCGCAACACAGCGCTTTTAATAGCACCCGAACCCAAAAGCGCCTTGACCCTTTTTCCCAATCAAAAAGGCATCTCGGACATCGCCTTGCAATTCGGCTCCGCCTTGCGAAAACAATTAAACGAGGGGCAGTGCCAGGTCGATTCTCTTGGTCGTGTGGCTTTAACTCCTCTTCAGTTTGAGCAAACCGTCAGACACTGCAAAGAACTCTATAGTTACGGCTGGAGCAAAGAATTTCGGGAGGGCCTGATTAAACATACCGCCGATGAACTGCTGGCGTTTCTCATAGACTGGACGTTTGCTAAGCGTAGTGCTGAGGGAGATTTAATCTATTTTCAACCAGCACTGGGCCGTTTGACTGGAGATTATCCACAGGATTACAGGAACAAACAACCAAGCCAGGCTGATCGTAACGATGGTGATGGGATAAGGGAGGAGAACGATTAATGCGGTGGCAGTTAAACCGTGCTGGTTTATTTAACTTTTGGTACTACGATGAGGAAGAATTTCACTTTGCGGACGGGAAACTGCTTTTGCGCGGCAGCAACGGCTCTGGAAAATCGGTGACGATGCAAAGCTTGATTCCTGTCCTTTTGGACGGCCGCAAGACACCCGATCGCCTTGACCCCTTTGGTTCTCGTGCTCGTCGTATGGAAGATTACCTGCTCGGAGAAAAGGATGTAACGGATCTCGATGAACGGACAGGATACCTCTATCTAGAATATCATCGACCTGGTACGCAGGAATATATCACCACGGGCATCGGTTTAAAGGCCAAACGTCAGGGGGCTTTGGAGTTCTGGGGATTCATTCTTCTGGATAACCGCCGAATCGGAATTGATCTGAAACTCTACAAAACGGAACGAGCCCTGGATGGTAAACTGGAAAAAATTCCGCTCACTCGACGCGAATTGGAAAATCGGATTGGTGAGGGGGGCGAGGTGGTCAAAACTCAAAAGGATTACATGGAACGAGTGAATCGCTACCTTTTTGGCTTTAAAACCGTAGACGACTATGACGATTTAATCAAGCTTTTGATTCAATTGCGCAGCCCTAAACTT
>OMOF01000398.1 GCA_900290375.1 Candidatus Desulfosporosinus infrequens | reverse complement strand
TTGTAAGGAACAAGGCAACTTTGTAGATGTAGCCTGAGTGTTCCTTAAAAATCAATTCAGCATCTTCTTTTGAAATTCCACTCAACTAATAATCCTCCTCTCAATCGCAATACACTCTATATACACATCAAATCGTAAAATGGTTCGATTCGTTATCTTGGGTAATAAAAGTTAATTACAATAGAACACCCTCTCACGCTTATGACGCTGGGAGGGTGTTGCACTATTCCTTAAATTCATTATGGCACATCAAAGTTATTCGCTATATTAATCACTTAAATACTTTTCTACAAAAACCTTCCAATTCCTTTTTGGAAAAGTATTTTCTAATTTTATGATCTAAATCCCTGTTTCACGTTAGTTTCTTCTCTTGTGGGTTGAAAGTTTTGTTTTCTTGTTTTAGTTCCTCAACCTTGGCAAAGTATTGATCCTTTTCCTTACCCATTTCATCTTTAAGTGTCTGGGTAACTTGTAACACCGTTTTTTCTGCATCAGTCTGAATCTTTCTATCTGAACCTAGTGCAGCTTTTTAATTTGCTCAAGCTGATTTCAACTGCTTCGATGATATCGAACCTGTCTAACTTTCAATTGGGGGCAATTTTTCATACTTAGAGAGCAGAATGTCGTCTGTTAGCAGTCAAACGACTGTAATAAGCACATCGATTTGCCCCGTGAATTAGCAAAAAGGTTGAGCGGACGTTGTAAGCACTACCTCACCTGGGCTATGGCTCTTGCAGCGCGTTATTGAAATATTAACAACGCTCTCCCACGTTTAAAAACTTGAGAGAGCGTTGTTAATATTTCAAAACAATGAAGCCCCTTATTAGCACCAATNNGAAGGTTAAGTTGCCATAGTATCAACTCGTCTAAGGTGTAGATACTGTCACAGTACAAGTAGCAGTCTTATTGCCATCTTGTGTTGTAGCCGTAATGGTCGCTGTTCCTGCACTTACTGGTGTCACTACTCCATTAGTAGCTACAGTGACATTTGTATTACTACTTGCCCAGGTGACGACTTGGTTTGCTGCAATGCTTGGCACAACTGTGGCAAGTAGGACTGCAGGGTCTCCACCTGCTGTTAGGGATAATGTAGCATGGTTTAGGGTTACTCCTGTTACCGCTAAATTCGGGCTATTGCCCCATTTTAATAGAGTAGATCCCAACCTTGATGTTTGAGTTGGATCAGAAAAGACCCCAAACTGTTGTTGGGCGATTGCTGTTCCTAGGTCTATTTTATAGCTGTTGATTGCGGTAGTTGATCCGCTATTGGCAACATAATTTACATTGCCATCGG
>OMOF01000595.1 GCA_900290375.1 Candidatus Desulfosporosinus infrequens | reverse complement strand
TTCTCCAGCCCGAGCAGCCTCAATTGCCGCATTTAGGCCTAAAAGGTTAGAATTTGCCGCCACATCATTGATAAATTTAAGAATATCATCAGTCAGCTTAACACTATTCAGAACCTTTTCACTCATCTCCTTAATCTCCGCTAAACTGGAAGCTAACATCGTTGCCGCCGAAGTTAATTCTTCTGTAGTAGCGGTTATCTCTTGTGATGCTGCGGCAACAGATTCAGCCGCCTCGAACAAGAGATTCTGGTTTTCCAAACTGATACCTATAGCCAGGCCACCAATTACTCGTCCCTTTTGATCTTTTATCGGGAGTCCGATCGATTTAAAAGAAAATCCAAATTGTTCCGCCGGAACAGTCACCGAATTAAATTGCCCCGTACGAACTGCTTTGGTTAATGGATCCCCTTGAGGCAGTGGCATTCCAATAACGTCAAAAGGTATTTTTACGGCATTTCCAGGTATTAAGCCAAGAAATTTTTCAGTATCAGAAATACCAATCATATTGTCTATAGGAAAGATTTTTTGAAAATAGGGAGCAGCCTTAAGTATGCACTCTAAAATTTCATTTTCATTTGTGTTGATTAAGTTTGATTCGTTTGACATCACTTTTTCTCCTTTCGTTTATGAGGAATAATTCAGATGTACAATCGTTATAAATTGTTATTGTTCAATAATAAATCAACATTAACTTAACCCTTATTGATTCCAAAACTGTTTGTAGTATCTTTACCCTCTCCATCGCCGAACACCATCTTTCCCGCTTTTACTAATAATATCTGATGTAGTGTTTTCCAATAATTTGCTGTCTCACTTTTGTTCTCCTCACTTAACTCCTTTGATTATATCCCACTTATGGTAGTCTCGAGTAGTGCCGAACGTAAGAACTTGAAGTGCCAAATGCACAAGTTACTAACTGATTAGTTGCTACCATTTCTTGTGCTATAAATTTCAATCTCGAAATACTAATGATATAAGTCTGAAACTTACATTACTATTTCCTCCACCCTCAACGCGCTCTTCAACTCAAAAACAAAATGCGCTGGTGTGAGAACTTCTATCTTCTCAACCAGCGCATTAAATATTTCTTCATCGAACTCTTCAAGCAATGAATGCCTCCTTGTCTCAAGTATTTTATAAACTGGCATGTGCATCCCTCTCATAATATACAATCCTGTGGGGTGGTATGCTCAGGCCGTCACTATCCATGCCCCAAGGATTAGACGTAAGCCGAATAGTAAAACCCCGAAACAAACACCATAGTAAATCGAAGTAAGCGAGTCATACAGCATATCGACGGTAACGGAATCATAAAACGTTTTTGCTGTAGCTTCGCTTTCGTGGCCATGCATTTCCATGATCCTGGTATATGCTTGCTTAAAAAAACTATGAAACTATGCCGAATTTTTTGAATAAACCCTTAGTGACACTGCACTATTTAACACTTTTCGTCATAGTTTCTTTTTCAACATAGTCAGAA
>OMOF01000232.1 GCA_900290375.1 Candidatus Desulfosporosinus infrequens | reverse complement strand
ATCTTTTGGAGAGTTAAACGCATAAAGGGAGAATCATCAACGATCAGAACCCCGATCGGCATTTTAGGCGCTACATTCATGGCTTAACTCTCCACCCATGATGTTATCCAGATCTAAAAGAATGAGCAGGCGCTCGCCAATTTTCCCCACTCCACGTATAAACTGGGAATCCATACCGATCGCAACCTGTGGCGGTGGTTCAATGGCTTCACTGTCAAGGCGCAAGACTTCTGTGACCGCATCGACACGAATCCCAAACACTTTACTTTGAACTTGCAGAACCACAATCCGGCTCAGGTCGGTTTCCTCCACGCGATTCATCCCAAAACGATTACGCAAGCTGACCACTGGGATCACATTGCCACGCAAATTAATGACACCTTCTACATAGTCCGGAGCTTTTGGTACCCGAGTAATCGGTGGAATCCGAATAATTTCTTGGACCCGCATGATATCCACGCCAAATTCTTCAGACCCAAGGCTAAAGGTTACTAATTGTTCTTCTGCCATAGTTAAAATCCTCCTTTAGTTTTTGTTCATGACCAGGACATCTTGAAGCAGAGATCCAATATCCAGAATCAAGGTGACTTTGCCGTCTCCGAGAATCGTTGCGCCAGCAATTCCAGGTAGATTGTTCAGAAAATCGCCTAACGACTTGATAACCACTTCTTGTTGGCCACGCAGTTCATCCACGATGAGTCCCAGTGCTTTATCACCAAAACCTACAACAACAACAAAAACCTCATTACTTTCGGTTTCTGGAGCCGGAAGGCCAAATTTCTCTTGTAAAGAGATCAGCGGCAACGTGTTCCCACGCAATTGAACCATCGGCAACCCGCCTACAGTCTTAATATCCGTTCGATTGACGAGAAGGGTTTCTAAGACAGAAGAGAGCGGAACCGCATAAATTTCCTCTCCGACTTCAACGAGCAGCGCCTGAATAATCGCCAAGGTGAGCGGCAACCGGATGGTAAACGTAGTGCCCTTCCCCTTGCGGGTCGTGATATCCACCATTCCTCCCAGATTATTTAAGGACCTTTTGACAACGTCCATCCCAACACCCCGACCCGAAATGTCAGTCACCTTTTCTGCCGTGCTAAAGCCCGGCAGGAAAATAAGGTTGGCCATATCGCGTTCCGAGAGTTCCTCTCGTTCACCAATCAAACCTTTAGAAACAGCTATATTCCGAATTTTATCCAGGGGTAACCCGTCCCCGTCATCCGAGATAACGATCGCTATATGGTTTCCTTCATGGTAGGCGTCCAAGGTCACCGTACCAAGTTCTGCTTTGCCAGCCGCCCGGCGCTCCGCCGGGGATTCGATCCCATGATCTACCGAATTTCGAATCAGGTGCATCAAGGGATCTCCAATCACTTCAACCACGGTCTTATCTAGTTCTGTGTCTTCGCCCTTTAAGACAAGTTCAATCTCCTTGCCAGTTTTCTTCGCGAGATCACGAACCAAACGGGGGAAGCGGCTAAAGACAGTCCCGATCGCCACCATGCGTAAGCGCATGACACTCTCCTGAAGATCATTCATTAAACGACCCAAATAAACATTGGCCTCATTCAAATTATTGACCATGTTGTCCATGCTATATTGGGTCTTTAAATCCAGCCCAATTTGTACTAACCGGGTCCGAGTGATAACCATTTCCCCAACGAGGTTAATCAGGTTATCCATTCGAACCGTATCCACTCGAATCGTATGTACTTGTGTATTCCCTTCCCCATTGGTAACCCCCTCGGAGGGTGGCGAAGAATTTGCGACTGTCGCTTTTGTTTCGAGGGCGGCTTTCTGAACAGAGCCGATCTTAAAGGCTTTCTCCTCCGTCACAACGTCAAGGTTCACCTTAGGGGATACCTCCACTAAAACAGGTGCCGCAACCGCCACCGCAATTTCCTTCATCGTTTCTTCAACTCCCGC
>OMOF01000703.1 GCA_900290375.1 Candidatus Desulfosporosinus infrequens | reverse complement strand
GTGGCTTCCCGGGGTCGTAGAGCCTGGCATGCTCGAGGGCTAGGCCTTCCTCCGGTCGGCCTAGCCCCCGGGGTCGTACCCAATGTCATGAAGCTATAGTGTAAATAATTTACAACTAGCGATTCGCATCCTTGCGCATAGAGTCTCTTGAGTGAATTTATTATACATATGAAAATCGGGACTTAAATTGGAGGATTTTCATTTACCAAAACATCACATTGAACACGCCTTATATTGAAGTGAGAGGGGTAAACATGAATAAATCCCCCTAGTTGATAGGTAGTCTATCAAACACTTTTATGATGAAATGCATAACATACCCGAGATTTATAACCTAAATTTTACAATCCCTTGTTTGGTTGGCGTTGGCATCCAACATTAGATTGATTTAAGACCATCATTTGCGGAAATAAGTTACAAACAACGTTTTTGATTCATGGGGTGTTTATGAGCTTTAAGTCCCATTTTACGCACTTTACTTCTGCCTGGACGAATAGGTACCATGTTTTTTGTGATTTCTAGCATTAGACTCTGAAACATCTCATGACGCTTATCTGAATTATCTTCTAACAACATGAGGACCATAGAATCCTTCAATTTACCGATGAGTATGTTGGTATTCACCTTGTATTCATATTTTAAGCTTTTATCTTCATTATTTTGTGCAATTTTCTCATTCGCTTCATTCTTCGCCAGTGCTACCATATTCGACAAATACATAGACGCATAGAAATCTTGTTCAACGGCAATCACCGTATCACCCGTAAAATTTTGAAGTTGAAGTCTGTTTTTCAGTTCATCAAATTTGACCTCTATACCCCACCTTTTAAAATATAGCGCTTTAAACTCTTGAATACCAAGGTTTTCATCCAATAAATTGGTGACTAGGACCTCCTCAACCTCGGAATCTAACATAAACCGCAGAACACGTACCTTAATTGTCTTTCCATCGACTTTTATCTCAACAATCTGATCGGGTTCCATAGCTTCATTGACTTCCTTCATCGATTGATTCTTGACACGCATGAGATATTTCACGCCACTACCTTCTAAGTAAGCGAAGAACTTTCGTGAAGGATATCCCCTGTCAAAGAGTATTAGATCATTTTTCAAACCCATCTGTTTTAATTTCTCAATCAAGTCGATGGCTATGTCCCTTTCGCCAGTGGTATAGGTTGTGATTTTTGAGGTGAGAATCATGTCGTTTTCTACGTCATAGATACATGACGCCTTGGCACGGGCTAGTTTTACAGTCTTGCCTTCAGCATAACCAAATGCGTTTCTCAACCGTTCTGAATTGTTAATTTCCAAAATTGAGCCATCAATGGCAGAAAGTCTATATCCGTTAAAGGTTTTGAAGTCATCATCGCCATAATACCAAGAGATTATAGAATCAGCCATTGTAATAAAGGCCGTGGGTGATATTTTCTGTCTTGCCTGGGAATATCCTTGCTTTGAAATACCGCTTTCAGCTCCTTTAATGGTTTTAAAGAACGAGTCGAGTTCAATCTGAAGAGTTTTTTTCACAAAGTTTAGTTCAAATCGAATGAGATCTTGAAAATCCATCTTGCAATGGACTGCTCGAGTAAAATAGGTAGTTTTCATCCGATTCTCGAACATAAACATAATATCATCAAGAAGCTGATTTGTAATCGTAAGCCCCTCTAGAAAAGATTTTTTCATTAAAAAAACATCACCAATCCTTATCAGATATACCCGTAAATGGTATTCAAAATAATTGTGGGGATGTTTTGGAAATGTCAAGTATTTTTGCGTCTATTGGAGCGTTTTTATGGGTTTATTTTAACTGATGATATAGACCAATAAAGACCCTTCCTAATTATGTAAGACTAGGTTGATGACATTGGGGTCAGACCCCGACACAATTCCGACAGGACGGGAGGGATTGTGCCGAGTTCAGC
>OMOF01000279.1 GCA_900290375.1 Candidatus Desulfosporosinus infrequens | reverse complement strand
CTGCATGACCAAAATTCCTCTTTTCTCGGGTCGGAAAAGGCCTCCGAAGTCCGTCTTCGGGGGTTATCTTTTCCTCCCTAGGTACCTGGTACTTCCCGTACTTCCCGCAATTTGTCGAATGACAATTCAAAAGAATCCCTGGAAGCCAGTATAATCAGGCATTTCCAGGGATTCTTGAATGTTCCTCGATGCATTTAAGCATGATTCAAGCCTTTTATTTGTAGTGTTTTCAGGTTATACTATATACAGAACCTCAGAAATACTGAAAGAAGGGTAACCAATGCATGCAATGCCAAATAAAAAATCATATGGGTTGATACGGTTAGGTAAGCGTTCAGTGCTAACCCTGGGAGCTGATCTAACACGTGAACTGAGCTTAACTGATGGAGACTTATTAGAACTTTGCGTCCAGGATGGTAAGATTATTTTAGAACCTAAAAAAGTTATCCCAGCGGATCAGGAATGGTTCTGGACTAAAGAATGGCAAGCTGGTGAACGGGAAGCCCAGACTGAGATTGATACAGGTATGACAAAACGTGCTTACTCAGCCAAAGAATTTATGGAGGAGCTCATGAAAGATGGCGAGTGACAGTTCGATAATTTTTGAGTGGTCGCCTTGGTTCGAGCGGGCTTTTAAAAAGTTGCCTAAAGAAATTAAACTACTGTTTGGTGACAAAATCATTCAGTTTGAAGATAATTGGCAGCATCCATCGTTAAGGACTAAGCATATACAGGGAACGGATCACATATGGGAAGCGAGCCTTAACATGTCAATTCGATTTACTTTTGAATGGATCACTGATGTTAAAGGCGGGCGAGTTTGCCTGATGCGGAATATAGGAGACCATGATCATTGTCTCAGACCTCCGTTCTAGGCATTTATACTCGCGTAACGTCTCCCGATGGTCGCCGTTACGGCAGGTTCTTGGACCCTTTCTTTTCTTCGATAATTTGACATTTTATACGACACAGGGACATGGCATAGGGGCTATAAGGACAATTACAAAGAATCCCTAGAGGCCAGATACATAAGGCATTTCCAGGGGTTCTTCAATTTTTTATAATGCAGTTATGTCACATTCATACATTTACAGAAGGAGATTAAAGTTTTTACATTAAAACACCGGCCTTTAATAGCCATCTTCGATTGCAATTGTGTTGGATTGAACATTAATCAAATTACTGCAATTGAAAAAAAGGCAGGATTTTTCTCCCCTCGACTACTCAACAAAATTGTTTAATAGCACTATTTCTATATTTTCGATCCCTTGTAGTCGAACATCATTTGTTATGAACGCTTCCGCTTTTTCTTCCATGGCTGTGGCGAGAAACAAAGCGTCTGGGGTTTTAAATCCATAGCGAGCTCTAAGTTTGGCTGCTTGAAGTGCAATATTTTGGTCAATTTCTCTTAGCCCGAGGTTTGGAAAGGTACTGATAAAGGCTAAATATCGATCGGCTAACCCTTTGTTACTATCTTTAAGCGGTTTGGTGAGAATTTCTGTAATAAGTAGCACTGATGAGACTGCGTAAACTTTACCAATCTCAACTGCATTAAATAGCTCTCGCACTATAGTGAAGTATTTGGGGTGTCTCTCCATGAGATATATGAAAGCATTTGTATCGATCGCGATGCGGCTAAACCGCTTGATATCGTCTTCTAATCGTCCCATTGTCCTCTGTCCCGTCTAATGTACTCTGTACCTCCAACCTTTCTCCACATCTCCTCACCTAAGCCCGAGAGAGCTTCGGTATAGGAATCTGGTCGCTTAATGAGCGTAAGTTCCTTGGATTCCTCATCATAAACCCAAAGTACATCTTTTCCCAGCTTTTCTTTTATAAAGTCTACCATATCTTTCGGTATCAATACTACTCTATAGTCCTCGTTGATCGAACTATGTTTAACATGTTGCGTAGCTTCCAAAAAGAATCCCTCCTTTTTAAAGGTTCAAAATCTATTTTTGCCCATTCTTCGTCTATGTATAATTATTATATCCTATCTAGGAACTGATGAAAATACTAGAATGGATAAATATGTAATATTCAAAGAAAGTCCTCCCGTCTGGCAGCCTTCCTTAACTGACATATTTCGCTGAACTCGGCACAATCCCTCCCGTCCTGTCGGAATTGTGTCGGGGTCTGACCCTCACACAACGGAAAACAATTCTGACAATTTAAAAGAATCCCTAGAAGCCAGTTATATCAGGCATTTCTAGGGATTTTCGATGTTCCTCGATGCAAGTTAAGTAACATTCAAAAACAGATAAGGAAGTGACTCGATCCCTCTACAATGGTATAATAATTTAAACAAGAAGAGTGGAGAGAACTATACAGGAGTTACATTATTAAATCCTGAACTAAACAAAGAATATAAAGACGATAAGAAATCCGTGATGGATATTTGTGCAGTGACAAATGAAGGAATTCGGATAAATATCGAAATCCAATTGGCTAATAATAAAAACTACCATAGCGTATTTCGACTCTTCGAAAAAGATGAGGGGTTCGAATTAACCGAAGCGCTTGAGATACATTTCATAGATTACAAAAGCTTCTCGTAAAATGGAGAGAAAGACTGGTAAGTCCATGGGAGGATGTGCTTGTGCGCTGGTTATTTCTATTAGAAGGTTCAGAGGACGAGGAAATTCTTAAGACATTGGAGGAGATTGCCGTGCAAGACCCGGTGTTGAATCAAGCGATTGAAGAATGGGAAAAGTCGAGCGATGACCCCAAGGTGCGCGCGGAATATTTCGCTAGACGTAAGGCCGTCTTAGATGAAATGGCTGTAGTAAGGGAAGCAGAACTGAGGTTAAGAAAGGCAATTAAGCAGAGCAAAAAAGAGGGTAGAGAAGAGGGCAGGGAAGAAGAAAAGCGGGAAGTCGCAAAAAAACTACTTGAAAAGGGCATGGACTTTAAATCAATCTTTGAAATTACAGGCATTTCAGAAGAGACGTTAAAAGATTTAAGATGAAGTGCTCAGTCAAGGGTTTCTCGGCGTTGGCCTCCCGTCCGCCTTCCCTAACGGGGTCTGCTTGACCCTATCAAGATTCGACAAATTATACAAAAATATCAAGAATCCCCGGAAGCCAGCAAAATCAGGCGATCCGGGGATT
>OMOF01000213.1 GCA_900290375.1 Candidatus Desulfosporosinus infrequens | reverse complement strand
CTACAATGCCGGTGGACAGAAAATCGAGACGACTACAACCGCCAATATAGTGGGAGGCCTTTCGATGACCCCGTCCGGTGTTTACACTCCGGCCTCCGTGGAAATTGCCGTCAAGGCTACCCAAGAACGAGATGAATTACTTAGCTCAGGTAAGGTGGTTCTCAGCTTGTCCCCTTGGGGCGAGGGCGTTACTTCGACAGGTGTTATGACCCCACCAAGTCTTCCAACTCCGATAGGACAAGCCCCCCCAGGCTCGATTGCTCCTGGTCCTGCACCTACACCTGCAGTTACCAACCCTGTTAACAAAGCGAAATAATGAAATGGAGGCAAAAGGCATGAAGAAATCCTTAAAACTAGTTCTCGCACTGGGAGCTATAGTCATTATCCTTGTTCTCGCACGAGTTGGGTACGAGAAACTTATAAGCAGTGGAAACCCTATGAGCAAAGCAGTTGAAATTCCGATCAAGTCGGACTACAGCCTGATCCCAGTCTATACCCTTGACGGGAGGAATGTCTATCTCAATGCCGCAGTAACCCCTCTTGAGTTTTTCTCTGTGAACTGCCCACATTGTCAGAAGGATATACCGGAAATCCAAAGTATGGTGAAAGATCTAAAAACGCAAAAGCCCTTGATTTACGTTTCAACCTTCTTAACTACATCCAATCTCCAGGAGGCAATTAAGCAGACCAAGGATTTTATAGCAACGAACAAGATCGAAGGTACAGTCGTTATCCAGGCAGGTGATCCTCAGGAATATGTCAAATCGGTGCCCTCTTTGGTCACGGTAAAACCTGGTCTGACATCCACACCTGACATCACAACGGGAATGCCCTCAAAAGAAAAGTTGGGGATAGCCATGGCCCTAACAACAGGCGCTTCGGTGCCGGAAAAGGAAACTTCCAATGCTCCGGTTAAAAAATGATGAACGCGGTCTAATCGCTCTGCCAGTGTTGATGATTTTTCTTCTGGTCATGATCCTGGCGATTGGTTTTGTCGGGGTCGCTCTGAAGCTTATGGCAGCTCAACGGGCTGACTTTGAAGTGCGGGCGCAGTCATTGCTTAAAGATTCTATTCAAACAGCCATTAACATCCCTCTACCTCAAGGTATCGAAACGAATAATGCCGATTTAGAAAGCAATGTGCTACAGTTATACGCGCAAAAACTACCAGTTCCCGTGGGGAACTTAGCCGTTCAGAATTTTACCGTCTATACTGACGCTGATGCCGATTCGCCAGCACCACCCGGCATCAGTGGCACAATCTCAGGGAGCAGCGTATATGTCAGTTTGCAGGTTACTTGGACCATGCCACCAGTCCTAGGTATAAGCTATACCGGAACTTATCCGGTTTGCGATCTTGTATCAATACCCACATATTTTGCCGCAGGTCAGCAGTTTAATTAATAATTTCGGCTATTCGGATAAGTGGTGGATTCTTAAATCTGTAGAGGAGGACCACGAAATGAAAACCATTACGGTTAAAAGTTTCCTTTCTTCTATGAACCAACAACTTAAATATGTCGTGGACGTAAAGCTTATGAATGGCAGGAAAATGAGTTTTTTTGTCAGTACGTCCGATTTTCCTGATTTCCAAAAATGGTTTACCTCTTCCGAATTGGCTACAGCAGACTATTTACTAACTAAACCTAACGGTCTAGTTAGGCTTAATCAAAAGGATATTTTAGAGTTAACTTATAAACCTATAACAACTGGGAACCGCATTATATATCGATTAGCGTATGTGTTTTTCAAACCAGTCCCACAAGGCTTTAATATTAAAGCATTTGTCAAAATACTAGCGTTGAGCACTTTAGGTTTATTAGGATGGTTTTATTACAACAAGTATAGCGTTACTTTAGAAGCTGTAATACCACCTATGAAAATGTTGGTCCGCTTTCTAATTACAATGTTTTCTATTATGTATGGTGTTTTCCTTTTAAAGGGTGCTCTGGATTTAGTGCCGGGAAATCTCACTGGAGATGATGACATCCGTCATTATGCGATTTCATTAAAAAATCTTAACGCTCTATGTTTAAATATGTTCTGCCTTTGGGGTACAGCGATGGTTTTACAGCTTGTTTTCTCAAGTCTCTAATGGACTAGTTAATAGTTAGAATTTAAATATAAAGGTGAAAAGATTATCGTAATTGGTAATTATCAGAGGGGTTTCGACCCCTATAATCCGAAGAACCATAATTTCTTTAATCTTTTTAAAAGGGAGGGGTGTCTTTGTCAAATTTTTGGGAGGTGAAGTGTCGGCGCGGTGCTTGGCGGGGGAAGATCTATATTTTAGCTCCCTCAGAATGGGAAGCTGGCAAACAAACGGAAGTAGCGCTGAATCAACTTGACCTTAATGCTGAAGTGATCGAAGTCAATATCTTTCCGGGTATGAGTTATAGGCTAATCCAGGATACTTCCACTGTCGGAGAGAACCGATGTCTTCTCTGCGATCTACCCTTAGACGATGGGACAATTTCACGAAGGACCGTTATTAGCCCAAAAACGAGCGTACAACTCCTGGGTTCGGTCCGCATTCTAGGAGAAATTCGCACTCGGACTTGTCGGGGGTGTGGCAAAAGCGATGAATGGCAGATTAACTTTGGGTATATCCCTGAGATCTGGTTTAGTGAGCAGCCTCGAATTCTCCCATTTGTGGGAAACTCCCTTAGAAGGAGTAAGGAGGTGAACGTAACATGATGGGTCCAACTCATGCCGCTGCTGGGATGATCGCAGCCGAGCTCGTTTTAGGGGTATCCCATGCACCGCCCATCTATTGGCCCATAGGAATTGCATTGGGGGCAGCTGCTGGAATTATTCCGGACATCGATCATCCCAGCTCATTCTTAAACCAACGGCTACCGTTAGGAAGTACGGCAGGAATGGCGTTAAATCATCGTCATTTTACCCATTCAATCGTTGCAACGCTACTCTTCAGTGTCTATCTTCACTGGCTTTGGCCTATGGTGCCGGGAGTACTGCTTAATGCAACCGTCGCGGGATATTTCAGTCATGTCATGATCGATGAGCTCAATCCCGAAGGAGATCAACTACTATGGCCACTTCCGTGGATGATTAGCCTGGCTCGAATTCTTCCTTATCCGATTACTTTTTCTACGGAAGATTGGATGGAAATCGTCATCTTAAGAAATGCGCTCTGGATACTAGTCATTTTAACAATCGTTCAACCTAAACTTATCTAAGGAGGGAAATACCGTGTCAAAATTGAGAACTTTCAAGAATAAATTTACGAAGAGTTTATCCATGATATCTATGTCACTCCTTGCCAACGCTCCGCGAGTACTGGCAGATACCAGTACTCCAACGACTACTACGACCCCGACCACTGGGGGCGGAGCTCTACCTCCGACGAATCCTTTTCAGGTAAACTGGACGTCTGTAATGGGGGGCGGAGTCGTCATGAGTCTACTCCCTATATTTAATTACGGCCTAGGCTTATATGGGGCCTATCTGTTGTTCCATGGTATTCGCCATCTTCTGAAGAAATCTAAAGCACTTATGGAAGGTCAGACTTCATACAAAGAGTTTATTCCAGTTGCAGCAGGTTTCTGTATGGTTATTCTGGTACTTTCCGGAGCGTGGTATCACTTACTTCTTTCTTTACTTGTTCCTCTTAATAATGCGTTTAGCAGTACACCTTAATAAAAATAGCAGGTGACTTTATGAAACGAGTCGGCGTTCTAATACTCACGATGATACTATTTCTCAATTTTCTTGGCGGTTCGGTATGGGCCGCCACTCCATCAATTAGTGGAGGATCTACGGTCTCAAGTACAACGGATGATGGCAATTCAGGAGGCCTTTCTGTTGATGACATTCCAATCCTAGGGCAAATTCTCAGTGGCGTGAAAACGGTAAAGGCTTCAGTGACCTCCGTCGTTGACTTCTTTCAAAACTTCGATCCAGGAGAACTAGTCAACGATTGGATTAAAAAGAGCTTAAGTGACTTTATAAGTCCCATACTTGCATGGGCAGAGCAGAACACGGCTCAGTATCCCTACATGATTAGTTCTGATCCGCAGTTTAGCTGGTGGGAGATACTCGTAGTTTTAGCCCTGGCCCTGATGCTTTATGCCATGCTGCGGATCGCTGGGCAGATCATGAAAGGGCAGAGAACCCCTGAGGACATCGTCGTGTTGTTTGGCCTTTTAATTTGGCTCTTTAGCTCAATTTGGGTCACGAACTTGATGGTGTATGCACGTAATCACATCACCTATGCTTTCTTACACTGGATGATCCAAGAGAATTGGTTAGCCTCCGATCCGTTACAATCAACAGCTCAGTTTTTGGTTCCGGATCTAGCTAAGGCTATTATGGCGAACCAGAGCGTGGCATCTGCCATCGTTGCCTTTATTATCGGTGGCTTAATCATGATCTTCTTTGAACTGGTTCAAATGATTGTTTATGGGGTGTGGGTGCTTTTGGTCGTCGGTTCGCCGATTTTTGTTACCATGACAACGTTAGCTTCCGACTTCACTCCGTTTGTGAGCTACATCAACGGTTTGGTACGCACGCTCATTGCCACGATCGTTATAGCACTTTCTTGGGGACTACAGGGGTATGTTTATTCAAGTCAAACAGATACTGTGTTGCAAATTATTTACCAAGCAGTTGTAGTCATTATGACGATTACCATCTTATGGCTTTTCTGGGGCAAGTTTATTTTGACCGAAATCCTAGAAATGCTTTCGCGACCGGTGCAAACCGTCAAAGGCAATGTCACGTCAAGCGCTGGTTCCTCACTTCAAATGGGCGGCAAAGCGGCAAGCGTTCTGGGGGCACTAACAGGAAATAGCAGACTCTCTACCATGGGGTACAAAGCGCAAACAGCCGGTGATGTTCTGTCTGATCACGGGGAAGAGATCAAAGTGCAGGCGAGCCGGAACCCGTCACGACATAATGATGTTTTCTCCCGAATGGTCGAGAAAAGTTTCGGACGGGAACAAGCTGCAGTCAATGAAAGGCCTAATGCCGGTTATTTGGGGGTCAAAGGCTTCAAAACATCCTTTAAAGGACCTTTTACCAAGCCTCCTTCTATGAACGATAATTCTATTGCGGATACGCTGGATGCTCACCTAGATAAGGCCGAACAGCGGATGATTTCAGAGGAGAGCCATAGCCATTTTCAACAAGTTTCGACACCGGGTGGAGGAACGTTCTTCAAATATGACGGTCCCATGGCGGATGAACTTAAGGAACAGCTTGAAGAAAAAGGGGTTACTGTTCATACCTTTGACAAAAAGTTGGCCGTCGATATTGTGGACGAGAAGATTGCCAAATACTTGGTCACTCAGAACTTACATGGTAAGACACCTTACTGGGAGAATAACGAAAAAACCGTCACAGTTGACCCATATGGAATCACCCATCAGCATACCCTACCCCCGAAAAACGGACTCAATATGGGACCATGGATACCCAAAAAGAAGAAAAAGACGAAGAAAAAGAAAGATCAACAGGACAATCCGACTAAAGATTCCGATGTGAAGGAGTGACCGTCATGATCTTCCCGGATGACATACGCCAAGACATTAAAGCCTTTTGGGGAATTCCCCTCGGCAAAATGTTAAAGATTCTTGTGCCGTTAGGACTGGCCCTTGCCGGTTACATTCTCTGGTTTCCCTTTCCAGACATCGTCTGGCGGATGGGGTTTGCCATCGTTGTTTTTGTGGTGATCTCAGGGAGCATGGCGCTTAACCTTCCACGGTATTTCGGAATCTATCAACGCTATCGGCAGCGCCCAAAGCTCATTCAGAGTCAACCTGGTGTAAAAAGTCTGGGGAATGAACTGACTTGCCTTCAGGATATCATTCGGGCAGACATGCTTCATTATGTTGGGGATAAAGTTCTTATTGAGTGGGATAACGGATGGATCTCCGTTCTCTGTCATGTGAGCTCTGAACCCATTGACTATGAATCCCCTGCAACGATCGTGCTCATTCAAAAGGGACTCAAGGATGCTCTGGCCGTGGCCTCGGCCAATAGCCTACGCCTAGCTTGGATAGAAGACGCTGATTTCGAATTTGATCAAGACGTTTTAGACAGTCGGAGAGAGGAAGCCCTATTGAATATCTTGCCTGGAGGAAGAGAACTTACTATAGATCGTATGGACAAGTACGAAGACATGGCTAAGTATGAAGTTAGCACGAGTCGATTCCTTCTGCGCATCGATGCCAGTCTCACTCATCTTATGCGAGAGGAAAATGGCGAAACGGATTTAGAACGAAAAGAACGGGCTTTAGAGACCTTTTCTCACACTGCAGGGAGTTATA
>OMOF01000406.1 GCA_900290375.1 Candidatus Desulfosporosinus infrequens | reverse complement strand
ACGGCGAAATTATCAGAATTACCATCTTGAATATTCCCTACGTAGGGGGAGCTTCTGGTTTTATGGGAATTCCTCGTTATACCAACTTTACTTGGGTATTTTTCTTAACCGTATTTACGGTGTTATTCATTCGAAACTTTATTAATTCAACTCACGGCAGAGCTTGCATTTCCGTAAGGGAGAATCAGATCGCCGCCGAAGCAATGGGAGTTGATACCACCAAATACAAAGTGTTGGCCTTTACGATTGGGGCAGCCTTTGCAGGGGTAGCAGGAACGTTATTTGCTCACTATTTTTACATTGCTCATCCAGCATCCTTTACGTTTATGAAGTCTTTTGATATTTTAACAATTGTNNACATCGGCCATCTTGTTAACGTTCATTTCAGCAGCATTGGCTGATTATCCGGAGTGGCGCATGATTATATATTCGTTGATGCTAATCATATTGATGATCTATCGCCCACAAGGGTTATTTGGAAATCGAGAAGTAAGTCTAAAATTCTTTGGCAAGTTAGGAGGAAAAAAACGTGGCACTACTGAAAGCAACTAAACTTTCCAAAGAATTTGGCGGACTCAAGGCCGTATCTAATTTTGAAGTTACCATTGAAAAAGGGGAACTCATTGGACTGATTGGACCAAATGGCGCGGGGAAAACAACGGCTTTTAACCTGCTAACAGGTGTGTATGAACCAACAACGGGTGAGATTGAACTGGATGGCAAAAGTGTCGTTGGGCTTAAGCCGTATCAAATTACCCAACAGGGACTAGCTCGTACTTTCCAAAATATCCGTTTATTTTCGGAGCTATCCGTATTGGATAATGTAAAAATTGCGTATCATTTTCATGTGAAATACAATATCCTTGAAGCTGTTTTGCGGATGGGAAAAAGCGATTGAACTACTGGAAATATTTCAACTAGCCGACAAAAAAGATGAAATCGCTAAAAATTTACCATATGGTGATCAAAGGCGACTTGAGATTGCCCGTGCCTTGGCTGCACAGCCTAAATTATTACTTCTCGATGAGCCAGCAGCAGGGATGAATCCACAAGAAACTCAAGAGTTAATGAAGATGATTCAATGGATTAAAAAGGAATTTAATTTAACAATTTTACTCATTGAGCATGATATGAATCTAGTCATGAATGTTTGCGAAAGAATTTATGTTCTTGAATACGGTAGCATTATAGCCCAAGGAACACCGAATGAAATCAAAAATAACCCGCGTGTTATTGAGGCCTACCTGGGAGAGGAAGTTGAGTCATGTTAAAAGTTGATAATATTAATGTGTATTATGGGGCAATACATGCCTTAAAAGGCATTAGTGTTGAGGTCAATCAAGGGGAAATCGTTACATTGATTGGTGCCAATGGTGCGGGTAAAAGTACAATCCTGCGTACAATATCAGGACTCTTAAAACCTAAATCTGGAGAAATTAACTTTGAAGGGGTAAATATTGCTGGCAAGGCAGCCCAGGAGATTGTGAAACTTAGTATTTCTCAAGTTCCAGAAGGTCGTAGGGTTTTTGCTAATATGACCGTTCTAGAAAATTTAGAATTAGGCGCTTACATTCGTACGGATAGCAAAGGGGTTAAGGAAGATATTGAAAAAATATTTGATCGCTTTCCTCAACTTACGAAAAGACGGAGTCAGTTAGCAGGAACGATGTCTGGTGGGGAACAACAAATGCTGGCCATGGGGCGGGCATTGATGAGTCGTCCGCGTCTACTCTTACTCGATGAACCTTCCATGGGACTCGCGCCACTGTTGGTACGAGATATTTTCTCGATTATTAAGGAAATCAATGCCAGTGGCACAACGGTATTATTAGTAGAGCAAAATGCACATATGGCATTATCCATTGCTCATCGGGCGTATGTGCTAGAAACGGGACGTATTACCTTATCAGGCGATGCCAAAGAACTGGCATCTAGCGAAGAAATACAAAAAGCATATCTGGGTGGTTAAAATTTATTTTTGCAGGTTCTGTAAAAATGTTTACACATAAAGAGGTCATATGCTAATATAATAGAAGTAGGAACAGGCGAAGCCCTAAAATGGTGGAGCCGGGCATCAGCAACAGGTAAGATTGTAACCTGTGGGACCTTTTGGGGACCCACGGGTTTTTTTAATATATAAAAAAAAATAGGTGATTTTCATTTTAGGAGGTTTTAATTGTTGGAATTAGTGGATAACAAATTAAAAGAACGTACTGCGAGGTTATCGGTCATTTCCAATACGGTACTCGTTATATTAAAGTTAGTGGTAGGTTTTTATACGGGAGCGGTTAGTATTATTTCGGAGGCTGCTCACTCGGCAGTGGATTTACTGGCAGCAATGATTGCTTTTTATGCCGTAAGTAAGGCCGATCTGCCCCCCGATGAAAATCATGCCTATGGTCATGGTAAAATTGAAAATTTATCAGGGGCAATCGAAGCAGTATTGATTATTGTAGCAGCGATATGGATTGTATATGAAGCAGGGGCAAAACTTACGGGCAATTATGTTCCAGAGTTTTTAGAATATGGTATTGTTGTAATGATCCTTTCAATGGTAGCAAATTACTGGGTTTCAAGTCAGTTATATAAAGTGGCAAAACAAACAGGTTCTCATGCCTTAGAGGCTGATGCTTTGCATTTACGGGCAGATATTTGGACATCGGCAGGTGTTTTAGTTGGTTTATTGATTATTAAAATCACCGGACTGGCATGGATCGATCCTGTAATTGGGATTTTGGTTGCTGGGGTAGTCTTTAAAGCTGGTTATGGTATGACGAAAAAGAGTTTATATGAGCTTACGGATGTTAGTTTACCCTTAGAAGAAGAGCAACTGATTATTAATGTGATTAATAGCCACACAGAGGTAATTTCCTTTCACAAACTCCGTACTCGGCGTTCGGGAAGTCGGCGTTTGATTGATATGCATCTTATTTTGTTTAAAGATATGCATTTAAACAAAGCGCATATGGTGTGTGATCAGATTGAAGCTGAAATTAAAGAACAATTACAATACTGTGACGTGGTGATACATATTGAGCCTTGCGACTATCATGAGGACATTGGTGCTTGTCCGTTAAATGAGTGAATTGCTTAGCGAATGCTGAACATTGAGATGTTAGTAAAGGCTTCTACCCTCAGTGAAGGAGATACATCCACTAGTAAAAGAGAGAGTTTTATGGCTAGACAAAAAGCTAAGCAGGAAGATGAAAATTCCTGCTTAGCTTTTTTTACGAAGTTAGAAGATAATAACATTCTGCGTTAGCAGGGTATCTTATTTGGAGAAATTATTGTAAGGATCCTTAAGATGCTTGCGACGAACACGACTTTCAATGGGAAGATCCCGTGTCACTGTTACTTGAGGTTGTGATGGCGTTGCAAGTTGGGCTTGGAGTGCGGTAAGAAGTGCAGATTCTACTTGAGCAACATCGGTTGGTTTGCCTAAAACAGGAGATGGAATCACTGGTTTTGGGCATATTATGGTATGTTGGGGCATAGAGGGCGGTTCGGGGATGAAGGTTTCTAATATTTT
>OMOF01000199.1 GCA_900290375.1 Candidatus Desulfosporosinus infrequens | reverse complement strand
CCTCCTTGTAAGATAGATATAGGGTTGATGGTTTAAAACCAACCCGAACGTTTCTTGATAACTTACACTTTAATGTTCAGATGAATTAGTTGACACGCTTCGACCTCAATCACTAAATATCGTGCTATAATCGCTTTTGTCAGAGAGATAGATGTGCGTACCTCCTGGATCCCTCTTCTGAGGTCTTATCCGTAATTAAGCGTGTCACTCCACAAGAATGATTCGATGTTTAGCTGGTTGGGTCACTGTTCTAGTGTTACCCGTTTCAAATGCAAGGTTGTTTGACATTCTTTTTTAGTGGATGCTCTGATTTATACTGCTCGAAAGGTCGTGTTCTCTTGTCTCAGTTTCTTAACGATTTCGTAGTCGGAATCGATGTTTCTTCCGAATTCTCGATTGTTGCTATGCTAGCACCCACCGGGGAACTCATCCGTAAACCATTTAGGATCGATCACAATCCCGCCGGCTTTAACAAACTGCTCGATATTCTCAAAAAAGAAGAAGAGCGGTTAAATCGAAAGCCCATCTACTTCGTAGAATCTACGGGTATCTTTCATTTACCACTCTTCTTCTTCTTGAAATCGAATGACCTCAAGGGTTTTGTCCTTAACCCCTTGTGCGTCCATTCTACCAAGAATTTTGATTTAAGAAAAGTGAAAAATGATAATAAAGATGCTGAAGCCATCGCCAGGCTTGCTAAATACCAAGACATTAAGGTTTCCATGATGCCTGAACCACAAATTCTTGCTCTTCGCATGATGACTCGTGAGTATTACGCCGTTTCTGATATGCTCACTGAGATGAAGAACAGGCTTTGTACTGATCTTTACTTACTTTTCCCTGGATTCCTTAACGTGTTCTCTGGTCCCTTTGGAAAGACGGCTTTAGCGATTCTTAGGAGCTATCCTTCACCTAGAGCTGTTAGCGAAGCTGACACAGATGTCCTCACTCTATTAATCTCTAAAACCAGTCGTAAGGGCTTAGAGTGGGCCTCTAAAAAGGTGGTTCTACTACGTGACTGTGCTCAGCTTGCTTCTTCCATGCCCAGTGAATTCTCATTGCTTGACACTAAGATCAAGTTTCATATCGATGGGATAGAACACATGCAGTCAAGCTTAGACGGTATTGAGGCACAAATCCACAAGATGATTGATTCCAAAGAATTCCCTGCTAAAGCAAAGAAAAACGTTGAGCTTCTTGATGAAATACCAGGCGTTGGCTTTTTGACTGCCGCTACACTTATTGCTGAGATTGGGGACTTTAGTCTTTTCAACTCACCCAAAGCTCTCACGGCGTTCTTTGGTCTTGATCCCTCAGTCAATCAATCGGGCAAATTTAATGGAGACCGAAACAAAATTTCTAAACGAGGCACACGAATTGGGAGAAGGATTCTATTTACAATCGCTATGGCCTCCATTAGAACAACTCGCAATGGCGCGGAGATCAACCCTGTTCTGAGAGAGTTCTACAAGTCAAAATGTGTTAGCAAGAAGAAAAAAGTGGCTCTCGTGGCCGTCATGCACAAACTTCTTCACTACATCTATGCTGTTCTTCGTGACCAAAAGCCCTTTGTGATTAAACGACCTGAAGATCATCAAACTTGGAGGACAACAAAGCCTCAACCAGCAGCTGCTTAAATGAATAGTTTGGACCAGACAGAGCCTTCGGGTCGTGTCAAGGGTGATACGAGGGATACCGGAGGGCGTTAGACCGAGGATATGCTCGCCATCATCCCATTGACACGTGCACTACACCCAAACGCTTGAAGACTGCAAAGTCTCTTTTACTCCAGAGAGTTACCCCAGATTGAAAGAGAGTTTGCTTGGCTAGCGCCGAGCGTCCCGTTTCTCTAAAGGTGGCTCCCAAAATTAGTATTAAGGTCATTGTTCGGATTTTTCAATGGCTTAGTTTGCAATACCCTATTTTCGGAATCGAAAAACAAAAGAAATAATCAACCAAACCCTTGACTTTTATTAGCTGGTCT
>OMOF01000214.1 GCA_900290375.1 Candidatus Desulfosporosinus infrequens | reverse complement strand
GACATCTTTCAGTCTAGTTCCTTGACGAAAGATCTGATAATGATTATCCCCGTTTTGAAGATAGAATTTAACTTGATACCAGTTATTCTCAGCTAGTGCGGCCTGTCGAACATCGCGGATTTCCTCCAGCAACTGAGTCGATGCCAAGTCCAGATGTTGCTGGGCAAAGTTGATTGGAAGCTTAATGAGGAGCACGAAACCCGCGCCAGACAGTAGAAGCAAGACTAGCAATAGTTCAACTAGTGTAAATCCTCTCTCGTCGCCCCACATTTCGCTCATTTTAATCTTCCTTTTATTAAAAAATATTCAACATCCGTCGCATGAGTTGGTCTTTCAAGGCCTGTCCCATCGCCTCGACAGGAGCTTGTCCACCTAGCCAAAACTCCCAAGCATAAGCCCCTTGATACAGGAGCATACCTAATCCGTTCAGCGTACGGCACCCCTGTTGCTTTGCTTCTTGTAAAAACGCCGTTTCACTAGGGTTAAAGATTATATCAACGACGAGCGCTTGCTTGGAGATCCCTTGGACCGAAAACGGGAACGGCTCACCGTGTAACCCAACTGAAGTCGTTTGCACCAACAGGTCAACCTCTTCCAGCCAACCTCCCGGAGCCAATACCCCTGCAGTTGCCGTTCCTCCCTCACGTTGGAGCACCTCAACCAAAGCCTCCGACCTTGCCAGCTTGCGATTTAAAATATGTACTTTCATCCCCTGCTCAGCTAAAGCCAAAGCAATACCTTTGGCTGCCCCACCCGCCCCTAGTAAGACCGCTTTTTTTCCCTTAAACCCGTTCAGTTCTCCCTCCACCGAACGCACAAACCCTAGGCCATCTGTATTATGGCCGATCCGCTTACCCTCCTGGATTTTCACGGTATTGACAGCACCAGCGCGCTTAGCTTGAGGAGTCAGTGTGTCGAGGAGAGAAAGGATGTGTTCCTTGTGAGGAAGTGTTACGTTCCAGCCAGAAAACCCTAACGCACAGAGACCTTCTACCGCCTCGGTCAAATGACTTGGCTCCACGTCAAAGCGGTGGTACTTTGCATTAACGCCCAAGACTTCATACCCGGCCTGATGCATAGCAGGGGAGAACGAATGTTCGATCGGATGCCCGATCACGGCATAGTGTTTCTCCATTTTATTACATTCCTTTACAAGTTGGTTCGCTGTCCAAAATCGATGTTGAACAGCTAGGCGCAGTAATGGCAGAAAGGAAGAGCCGTCTTATTTTAATAGAGAAAAAGGAATGGCAGGCCATTCCCTAAATGATTAATGAATTTTGGGGCTGAAAGGTTTCGCAGGAGCAAAACGCTTCATCAACCAGACGAGCACCTTCTCGATTTGGCGCATAACACGTGTTCCGATGAACTCATGCTCATTAATGGGAGTGACCAAGATCGTGTAGAGACCGAGCCGATTTCCTCCCAGAATATCCGTAAACAACTGATCTCCAATGACCGCAGTATCCTTTTGCCCTGTTCCCAAAAGGCCCATTCCTGCTCTAAATGCTCTCCTGCGTGGTTTTGTCGCCCGAAAAACAAACGGAATTCCGATTCGTTCAGCAACTACGGCCACACGCTGGCGCTTTTTATTGTTTGACACAACACAAGCATTAATTCCAGCGGCCTTAACTTTAATAAACCACTCTGCTACTTTAGGACCCACTTCGACATCGTTCCAGGGGGTCATGGTATTATCCAAGTCGATAATGAGTCCTCTGATCCCATCCTGAACAAGTTGTTCAACCGAAATGAGATCGAGCGAAGAAGCTTGACGTGTCGGTCGAAAATACTCAAACATTGAACCCTCCAAAGTGCAGAACTTTTCATAATTATACCTTAGAGGACAGCACAAGAGCAAGTAACGGACTCACTTATTTAAATTAATCTTCGCCATCTCTTCCATTAATTTTTGAATGGCTTTTTTCTCAATTCGCGAAACATATGAGCGTGAAATCTCCAAGGCCTTAGCAATCTCCCTCTGCGTCCGTTTTGGACTATTCATCAACCCATAACGCAATTGAAGTACTAATTTTTCCCTTTTATTTAATTTTTTTACAAGATCAAGCAGTGCCTTTTGCTCTGATTCATTTTCAACCTTGATGGAAATATCCTCTTCGTTCGAACCTAGCACATCAATGAGTGAAATCTCATTGCCCTCTTTGTCCATGCCAATCGGATCGTAGATAGAAACTTCTCCCCGGGACTTTTTTAGTGATCGCAAATGCATCAGGATCTCATTCTCAATACACCTCGCGGCGTAGGTAGCAAGCTTCGTCCCTTTATTGGGATCAAACGTATTGATCCCTTTGATTAAACCAATCGTGCCGATTGAAATCAAGTCGTCCCCATCTTCCCCAGTGCCATCAAATTTTTTCACAAGATGAGCCACCAAGCGCAAATTATGCTCCACTAACGTATTGCGAGCTTGCTCGACTTCACGCGTTAAGGTGAAGGGTTCTGTTTTACTTACACTAAGGATCTGTAAATAACGCGCTTCCTCTTTCTCATTTAAGGGCTGGGGAAAGGCATTGTTATTGATATACGAGACCAGTAGAGAAACTCCCTTAAGAACTGAGAGAGCTAAACTGACAAAAAAAAGTTCCGCAAACATGATCTCCACCCCCTTTCACACCTGTTCTAATAACTATGCGTCAGAGGAGAAGATTGTGCTTTTCCACTTTATATTCTTTGCTAAACACTCAATTAGTTAAGGTTTCCTCCCATACCAGTTCATCTCCGAGCTGTGTATTCGTAGCTTTCCCCCATCCCACTGGAAACTCAATGACACTGGTGGCCTTTCGAGAGAAAGGCGAAATTTTCCAGGGTCGAAGATCATCCATCAGCATACATAAGTGTCCATTTTTATCCAAAAACCACACTGAGAGTGGAAACTTCATACCCAGCATATGAACTTGCTGACAGGGCTTCAGCCACAGCCCTTCTCCTGGTTCTAAAGGGGGCTTTCCAAGCAGACCGCAAAAACGAGTCCAAAAGTTGACAATATAAACGCCGGATGCTAATCCTTTCATGAAACTCAACATCGTCTACGCCACGAGAATAGAAATTGTGCTTAATTGGTGGAATTGGAACCCTACAAGCAAGATTAGGACAAGATTCCGGCCTAGGAAATAGAAAGAATTTATCGACCGCATGATATTCCTCTGGGCTTAAAACCGTATAAAAAATGAGTTGCAAGGAAATTCGCCTCCTAACAACCCATTGTGCCCACTTTTAAGTTTGAGAATAATTCTCTAGTTAAACATAGCCTAATTTATTCTCTGATAAATTAATCTAAGAAAAAATTAGGCTATGTTTAACTAACTCTAATTTGATACCCAACAATTTATGTTGTCACATTTAATACTAATGGGACTTCTCGAGAAGCCTAGGAAATGATACATTAAGAGTAGGGGATCGCGGAAGGGAGGCTTTTAGATTTGGAAACATCCGAATTCAAGCGAGTTATGTGGGGGTATGATCGGGAGACTGTCGATAGTGCGTGGGCAGAAATGAAGCATCAATTGTCCGAATCTAATGCTGTGAACAATGAGCTGCGTTTACAAATAAACAGCTTACGGGGACAACACTCAGAGTTTGATGCTATGAACAAAGAGCTGTGCATACAAATCAACGGTTTACGGGAACAAAATGCGGAGACCACTGCTGCGAACAAAGAGCTGAACATTCATATAGACAGTTTACGGGAACAAAATGCGGAGACCAATACTGCGAACAAAGAGCTGTACATACAAATCGACAGTTTACGGGAACACAACTCAGAGTCTAATGCAGCAAATAATGAGTTACGCTTACAAATCAACAGCTTACGGGAACACAACTCAGAGTCTAGTGCAACAAACAATGAGTTGCGCTTACAAATTGACGGCTTACGGGTAAAAAACTCAGAATGTGAAAATCGTCTCAAGTACTATGAGCAGATTGAAAGGGACATGAGTGATGCCCTTTTGAGTGCCCAACGGATCGCTAACCAAGTGAAAGAAGAAGCCACAAAACAGGCAGATGATCTACTACAATCTGCCCGTAGTGAAAGTGAAACGTTACTTAATGAAACAACTCGCATTTCAAAGTTAAAGGTAAATGATGCAGAAACTTTGTTTATCCATAAAAAGAGTCAAATCATCCTAATAGAGGAGCAAATACAAGTGTTATCTGAACAGGAAACAGACCTTCAAAAGCGAATTGATCAGGTAACTGATTTCTTGGAAATGGCAAGGGGATTGCTCGGGGTCCCGAAAATATCAAATGAACAGGATAGCGAGTAAAGTCGCTGCCTCACCTGCTAAAAGTTATCCCCGAAATGTAATTTGTATTGAAATCTTCTAAATTGAATAAATTTCATAAATTATCCATTGTAGAAAGTCATAAATTGAATTAAAGTTCCATTATCAGCACTAACTTACGTCGGAAACTGTGTTCTCGCGGGGCATACTAATTTCATTTTATAGTTAGGTGGTACAAATGAATGAGCAAAACCCTAATCCGCTTCGTCTAGGCGACATCTTAGTTCAAAAGGGTTTGTTAACAGAAGAAAGACTGCAGAGGGCCTTAAATCACCAGAAAATTTATGGCGGTCGGCTCGGAAACATATTGATCGACTTTGGCTGGATAGATGAAGACGTGATTCGTGAGGTATCCCAACTGATTCCTCAAAAATTTAAGCTCGGGGAAATGCTTATTCAGAGGGGTATATTGAGTGAAGCGCAATTGAGTTTAGCTTTGGAGTATCAACAGAAAAGCGGTGGATTATTAGGCGATATAATACTATCATTAGGTTTGACANNATTGCATCTCAGCAAGGTATGGGGCGAATCGGATCTCAGTTTGCGATTTATTCTTCGAAGATTCCCGAAGAGATAGCACGCGAATATCAGGCGATTGTTGTGCACACAAGTCTCAATCAAGTAGTAGTCGCAGTAGCTAAGATTCTAACAAAGGATCAAAGCATCTTCTTGGAATCAATACTTGGCTATACTGTTGAGCAAGTTTTGGCAACGCATACGGAACTGGAATTGCTCTGGAGACAGGCATATACAAGTGAGTTGATGGCCATTAGTACTGAAAAATTAGCAGTTGATAGTCCTGACCAATCTGCACGTACTGTATTTACTAAACGGCAAATTATTGGGATGCTCGGTCTTTTAATTGCGATAATAATTGGTATGTTTATCGATACTTTTAAAGTTGTTTTGATCATTAATATAATTATACAAATAGCGTATTTCCTCGTTTCAACTTTAAAGTTTTTAATGATTATGCGGGGGACTCGCACCACTGCCCAGATACGAGTTTCGGATGAAGAAGTCGCGGCAGTAGATGAACGCACTCTTCCGATATATACGATATTAGTACCTATGTATAAAGAGAGCCGTGTGATTCGAGAATTGATAGAAAACTTGGAGCGACTTGATTATCCTAAATTTAAATTAGATATTCGTCTTTTGATCGAGGAGGACGATGTAGAGGCTCTGGAACTCCTTCGTTCCATGAAGTTGCCAAACTACTATACGAGTATTGTCGTACCTCACTCAAAGCCTAAGACAAAGCCGAAGGCATGTAATTATGGATTAATCCATGCTAGGGGGGAATATGTAGTTATCTTTGATGCAGAGGATAGACCTGAACCAGATCAGCTCAAGAAAGTACACTTGGCATTTAACAGAAGTTCCGATAAATGTTGTTGTATACAGGCTAAGCTGAACTATTATAATAGCGAACAGAATCTGCTTACGCGGTGGTTTACCCAAGAATACAGCATGTGGTATGACTTGTTGTTACCAGGACTCATGCAATTGGACATTCCTATTCCACTCGGAGGAACTTCAAATCATTTCAAGACTGAGATTTTAAAAAGGCTTAACGCCTGGGATCCTTACAATGTCACTGAGGATGCAGATCTGGGAATTCGGTTATACGGAGAGGGCTTCACAACAGCAATCGTTGATTCGAGAACTTGGGAAGAAGCGAATAGTCGTACTGGAAACTGGATAAGACAGAGATCGCGCTGGATTAAGGGGTATATGTTGACTTGGTTCGTACACATGAGATTTCCATTGCGTTTATGGCGTCAAATTGGGACTCGGGGGATGATCGGTTTACAGGTCGTCGTTTTAGCAACTCCCCTCCTCCCTTTTATGGACGTTAGTTTTCTTATGGTATCTGACTCACAACTATTTGATTCCTATGATGTTCCCAGGACCAATTTATTATATTGCGGCTATAGAGCTGGTTGTAGGAAACTTTATGTTCGTCTTTAGTAATATCGCAGGCGTATATAAGGTTATCGGTGAATTGCATGCGAAAAGAGAATATGTTCTTTCTTTCAGAATTATTAAGTATGGACTTTTGACACCAATCTACTGGGCGTTAATGAGTGTAGCTGCTTATAAAGCAGCGTGGCAATTGATTTTTAAGCCCTTTTACTGGGAAAAGACGGAACATGGATTGTCAGATAACGTTTCGGACAACATGAATTCGTTCTCTGACAATGAAATTTACAAGAATGCATAACCAATAGGTGCGAAATGAGAGTTTTTGTACATGCAGGATACAACAAGGTTTGAATATCAAGCTCGATAGTGACCCTATTTCTTAGAATCTGTGAAAATATTCATCACATCAGAGTTAATTCTAGCAATTAATGAATCGCAACTTATTAATTAGCTTGAGATAGATCCTCCACGGGTCTCGAAAGGAATTGGGTTGGCCTATGAATGGACTCCATCTGCCTAATGGTGCATATAAACCTGCAACTATATCGAGCTTGCCTCTCGCTCTCATTGTAGAGCTCCGACCTAAACAATGGACCAAGAATCTACTCCTTTTTGCGGCTCCTCTGTTTGCTTTTCGCCCCATGACAGTTGAGAATTGGACCAAGGTAATATGGGGCTTTGTTATTTTTTGTTTACTTTCGGGAGTAGTCTACATCATTAACGATGTTATCGACTTGGAAAAGGATAGACAACACCCGGATAAAAAATCAAGACCTATGGCTGCTTGTATCCTCAACCCTCGTTTGGGACTTGGTTTTGGCATATTTTTGCTTTGTGTAACTATGTCTAGTTCGTGGAGGTTAGGTGTCTATTTTCTATCTATTGCTATAACCTACTTTATGATAAATTTGTTTTATTCATATTTTTTTAAAAATATTGTACTAATCGACGTACTTCTTATTGCTACAGGCTTTGTTTTACGTGCACTAGCTGGGGCTGTTTTGATTGATGGTCGTATTACACCGTTGTGGTTGGCCTTATTCTTAGCGATCAGTAAACGGCGGAGTGAATTTCATCTTCTGCAGGAAAATAAAGGTTCACATCGTAAAGTGCTGGATCAGTATAGCGTAGAATTTTTGGATCAGATGAACAACGTTGTGGCCACCTCGGCTATCATTAGCTATAGTCTATTTACTGCTGCACCCGGCCACTCGGTCTATTTGATGCTGACAATACCAATAGTTATATATGGGATATTCCGCTATCTTTATCTAATACACAGCGAAGGGAAAGGTGGCAAGCCGGAAGATGTTCTACTAGAGGACAAACCTATACTATTTGCTGTCGTACTTTTTGTTATACTAGTTATACTAATCGAGTGCTTTATGAAAATATAAATTCAATAAACAAGGAGGAACTTGGATGCCAGATGTACGAAGGGCACCTCTTTCAGGTTGGGGACTTTATCCGGTAGAAGATTGTTTCATATATCGTCCGGAACGGGTGCAGGATCTGGTACGAATCCTTAGTTCAGATCAACAGTCTAGTTATATCCCACGTGGTCTGGGTAGGAGCTACGGAGATACAGCTCAGAATAAGGGTGCAGGGGTTCTTCTTAATGAATTGTTTAATCATTTTCTCTCGTTTGATAGCTCTAATGGTATCCTGGAATGCGAAGCGGGTGTTTCCCTTGCGGAAATTAATCAATATCTTGTCCCTAAAGGTTTTTTCTTGCCAGTTACGCCTGGTACGAAGTTTGTGACTGTGGGTGGTGCCATTGCCAATGATATTCATGGTAAAAACCACCACAAAGACGGATGTTTTTCTGAACATGTCCTTGATTTCCACCTCTTGCTTGCAGATGGGAGCATTCAAAAGTGCTCAAGAGATGAAAATAGAGAAATCTTTAGGGCAACTATTGGCGGAATCGGATTAACTGGGTTCATCCTCAGCGCCAGAATTCGGATGCAGCGTGTGGAAACAGGTTACATTGTGGTGGACTATCGAAAAGCAAGGAACTTGGATGAAGCCCTAAAATTGTTTTCTGAAGGTGACAATAAATACCAGCATTCAGTTGCATGGATTGATTGCCTGGCTAACGGGGGAAGTCTTGGACGTTCAGTTCTGATGAGAGGTAACCACGCTATGAGATCTGAGTTGCCTAAAGATATTAGAGATCCGCTGCGTATCCCTGATAAACGAAAGCTCAATGTGCCATTTGCTTTTCCATCCATGGTCTTGAATCAACTAAGCATAGCACTGTTTAACAAGGTCTATTATGCTTCATTCACAGACAATACCCATAAAATTGTGGACTATGATTCATTTTTCTATCCTCTCGACGCTGTGCAGAATTGGAATCGAATTTATGGAAAGAAGGGTTTTGTTCAATACCAAGTGGTGCTACCGCCTGAGACAAGCCGAGAAGGATTGGTGTCTTTGCTTGAGAAACTTAGCAAGTCTCGTCGTTCATCCTTTTTGGCGGTTTTGAAGAGTTCCGGCTCGGCCAATGAAGGTTTACTTTCGTTCCCTTATACTGGACATACTTTAGCCTTAGATTTACCCATTAAGGATCAGGCGGTATTTCCCTTTTTACGTGAATTAGATGATATTGTTATAAAATATGGGGGTAGAGTTTATTTAGCTAAAGATTCTGAAATCTCCCCAGAGCTGTTCCGTCAGATGTATCCTAAGTTGAACCAGTTCCAAGAACTTAGACAGAAGTTGGACCCCAACCAAATCTTTTCTTCTTCCATGTCTAGGCGGTTAGGAATTACGGAGGGCACTTTATGAGCTATATTCTATTAGTTGGAGCCTCGTCGGGGATTGCTCAGGCTCTGGCAAAGAAATTAGCGGAAAAAGGGAAGAATTTATTGTTGGCAGGTAGAACTATGGACGATTTGGAACGTCAAAAGGCAGATTTGGAATTCCGTTATGGGGTTTCTGTAAAAACCCAGTATTTTGACGCCGATGATTTAGAAAAGAAGGAGTGGTTAGAAAAATTAGTACTGCAATATCCGAAAATCGATGGCGCGATTGTTGCTTATGGCTATCTGGGAGATCAGAAAGAGGCAGAAAGAGAATCTGTTAAAGTCATTCCGATAATAAATGTTAATTTCACTAGTACCGCTGTCTTGCTTCACGAACTAGCTAATTATTTTGAATATCGGAGGTCGGGTTATATCTGCGTATTGTCGTCTGTAGCTGCTGACAGGGGAAGGCAGAGCAACTACGTTTATGGTGCAGCCAAAGGTGGGTTGACAGTGTTTCTACAGGGTTTACGCAACCGCCTGTCACCAGCAAATGTGAGGGTGATCACAGTCAAGCCAGGATTAGTCGA
>OMOF01000374.1 GCA_900290375.1 Candidatus Desulfosporosinus infrequens | reverse complement strand
AAACTTCAATTTAATTTTATAGACCTTAATGAATCCCTGATGATAACTAAATTTCTTGTACACGTTCATCCTTTTGTCTTAATATTGCCTATTTAACATATTAAAGTCAATAGGTTTTCACAAGATATGCAAAATGTGAATTCTGTCTGAATCAATAGTTAAGCGTACTTTCCCTTGGAAGACACAATGATTAGCCGGATTGCAATCGTCTACTATTAGCTGAATATTTCCGACCTTCACCCAATAACGCATAACTCTTCCTAAAAAGCTATTGTCCGTGATCTCACCTGCCAAGGTATTTAGTGATTCTCCCTGATCGACCTCCCCGGACTCCAACAAGAGGCTTTCCGGGCGAAGTACTAGGGTAACCCTGTCTCCTTTTTGTCTCGAATGCCGGTTCTTATTTAAATACAAAGTATAATCTTGACCTTGGACGATTAGTTTACCAGCAGTGTCATGAATAACTTCTCCTTCTAGAAAATTGGCCGTACCGACAAAATCGGCCACAAATCTACTGTTAGGCTGGAAATAAACCTCCCAGGGTGTTCCTATTTGCCGAATGTGCCCTTTTTCAAAGACCGCAACCACATCTGACATAGCTAAGGCTTCATCCTGATCATGAGTTACATAGACCGTTGTAATCCCTAATCTTTTTTGAATGGCACGCAACTCGTTGCGCACCTCTACTCTAAGTTTAGCATCCAAGTTGCTCAATGGTTCATCGAGCAGCAACACTTTTTGCCCCAAAATCAAAGCTCGGGCAAACGCAACCCGTTGTTGCTGTCCCCCGCTGAGTTGCTTGGGGAGCCGATGATCCAAATTTTGCAGTTCAAAGATTTGCAGCATCTCTTGCAGCTTTTTGGGGATATCTTCCTTGGGAGTTTTGTTAAACTTTAAGCCATAGGTAATATTTTCGGCCACTGTCATATGCGGAAATAAGGCATATTCCTGAAAAACTAAAGGAGTGTAGCGTTTATAGGGTGGAATACCGTTTACTCTTTGGCCTTCGAGTAAAATATTTCCTTGATCTGCTTCATAAAAGCCCGCGATCAGCCTCAAAAGAGTCGTTTTGCCACATCCACTTGGTCCAAGCAGGGTGGTAAAACTGCCGATGGGGATGTCCAGTGATACGCTGTCGAGAGCTTTAAACTCGCCAAAGGATTTGGTCACCTTATCGATTGTGATAAAAGATCTTTCCTGCACGCTTTACCAGCCCTTCCTTTATAGTTCCAAAGATTTCCCTTGTTTTTTAAAGATAAAGTAGACAATACCTAAAACCACGAATGCTATGGCCACCAGAACAGTTGTTAAGGCTGCTGCACCACCCCAATCACCGTTTTGGACAAGGCCTAAGATTGATATGGTGCTTACAACCGTATGCGCTGAATAAATAAAGATCACCACGCTGAGTGCTGTCAGGGAGCGCAAAAACGCAACGATTATTCCGGAGACAAAAGAAACATTCAAGAGCGGCAACAGGATGTTGATAAAGGTTCGCCAATGGTTGGCTCCCAGATTCAGCGAAGCCTCTTCCACCGAGTTCCCGATCTGTTGCATACCCGCTGTACTGGTACTGTAGCAAGTTGGGATGTTCCAGAACATCAATCCTAAGACCATAATGGCCTCGGTGCCGGATAGAGCCAGAGGTTTTTCATTGAAAGCCATAGCAAAGCCAAGCCCCAGAAAAACCCCAGGTATAGCGGCTGGCAAAATAGCCAGAAAATCCAGCTGACGGTTGATGCCCACTTGTTTGCGCTGCACAATATAAGCCAGCAATATAGCAAATACACCAGCCAGGACGGAGGATAAAAAAGCAAACTTTATGCTGTTGAAAATTTCCCTTCCTTTATCCCATACATAGACCATATTTCCCAAACTAAAACTCCAGTTATAGCCCCACAGTTTGGTAAAGGAACCATAAAACAGCACGCCGTAGATGCTCAGGATAACTAAGGAGATCATAAGGCATAAGCCAAACATTCCCCATTTAATAAGCCAAGGTACTTGCGTAGGCGGCAGGGTAATTTCTTTGCCGGTAATCGTGACATAGGACCGTCGCCCTACCCAATAGCGATTGATCATAAAAAGACCTGCTGCTGGCACTAAAAGCTCGGTCGCTAGGATTGCCGCCGTTGAAATGTCAGCAAATCCGGAGATTTGTAAATAGGCTTCCGTTGGCAACAAGCGGTAATTTCCGCCAATCATCATCGGGTTGCCAAAATCGGCCAGCACATTCATTGCTGCCAGCAAAGCGCCGCCGGCCACACCAGGCCTGCATAACGGGAAAAACACATCCCTGAAAGTGCTCCAACGGTTGGCCCCTAGGTTAAAGGCCGCATATTCAAGATTCGGCGGGATTGACCGCATAGTACTATTAATCACCGTGTAAGCATAGGGAAAGAAGGTTACCGTTTGCACAAACCATAACCCGCGCCACCCGTAGATATCGATATTCAGGTGCAAGATATTCTTGGCGATCAGCCCCTGTACCCCAAATAACAGAATATACGACAGAGCGACAATAAAGGGAGGAGAGAGGATTGGAAGAATCGTAATCAAACGGAAAAGTCTTTTCAACGGAACATCTAGCCTGACAAGGGTATAGGAGAAGATAAAGGCTACCGTAGTACAGGATAAGGTGGATATGACCATCATAAACAAACTATTCAGGGCCGCTTGGTACCATATGGAATTAGTGATAACACGCAAGTAGTCCTGTGGTTTGGGAAAGGTAACCACTTTAATGATCGGCCATAAAACAAAAAGCACCATGATGCTGAGCATAGCTAGGATCATAAGGAGCAGTAGTGGTTCACTTTTTAATCTTTTTATCTCCTGAAATGTATTGTTTGCTAACCCAAACATCAAGTTTTCACACCTTCCAGGTTCTTAGACACATTAGATGCTGTAACAGAGGGACGGATATTTTTATTCCGCCCCCTGATTTTCTGGACAGTCTACAATTTCTCAAGCTTTACTATTATTTAGCAGTCTTACTACCGATCATTTCTGTGAACTTCTTGACAACATCTGCTTTCATTGCCGATGCTTTCGATCGGTCATAATTCACGAGACTGACATTTGCTAGCGGAATCATGCCTTGCGGAGGGGTGACATTCTTCATGACGGAATAGCGATTGGAGTTATCTCTGTTCTTTTCTTGAACCGGCTTGGTCAAGAGCCAGTCAATAAATTTTTTGGCGTTGGCAGTGTTCTGCCCGCCTTTAACTATCGCTGCACCGCCAATTTCATAAGCTGTCTGATCGGGAACCACCACTTTGATCGGATATCCTTTTTTCATTTGTGTTTCAATATCATGCGCCCAAGCCATGCCGACAATAAATTGTCCAGTTGCTACCAGCGTGATCGGGTCACCTGCAGTCGCCGTATAATGATGGACATTTTGATTCAGTTTATTGAGGTAATCCCAGCCATTTTGATCACCCAAGCGAAACAATTGGTCGGCAGCGAAAATGTATCCGCCACCGGCTGAAGCAGGATTTGAGGTTACATACAGGTCTTTATAAGCCGGATTCAGTAGGTCATCCCAAATGACCGGCTCTTTTATTCCTTTGGGTGCCATTTCATTTTTAAAACGATCGGTGTTGTAAACAATTCCCAGAACTCCCATGTACCAGCCCTGCCAGTATCCGTTAGGATCGATAAATTGATTGTCCAGTCCTTTGGTGTTAGGGGAAGTATATTTTTCCAACACTCCCTCTTTAGCTATGTTGTCATAAAATTCTACCGAACCGCCGATCATCACATCCGCCTTAGGGGCTGCCTTTTCAGCCACAACTCTAGCCGCGGCATCCCCAGCAGAAAAATTGAGATTTTCAATTTCGATGCCAGTATCTTGTTTGAACTGTTGCTTGATCCAGGTAATATCACTATCATTTAAAGCTGAGTAGAGCACCAGTTTAGTTGAAGCCGGAGTTGACGGTTGAGCTGCTGACTTACTGTTATCCGCAGCAGCCGTAGCTGCCGTCGGCGATGATGCTCCACAACCACTCAATAATGTTGTCGCCATCAACATCGCTAAAGTCACGATGCTAATCAGCTTAACTTTAATATTTTTCATCCTAACTCTCCTTTATAAATAGTAAATATTGCTATTCTCTTTTGATAAAAAATTTAAAGACACTGTTAAGCAGATAATCGAGCGAATAAAAAATAGGTCTGTCCTTCGCGTCGAAGTGCAATTGCTTTAGTAATAAGATTTCACTGCCGAGTTGGTTGATTGCTAATCTGTCCAATTCATTGGCCTGGTTTATAGCGCAGATTTCCGTAATAGCATAGGTAATTTTAATACCCAGCCTGTTTGTGAATAAATCAAAAATTGCCCCAGAAAAGCCTTCCTTCAAACAATCTCCGACAATGCTGACCGGAATGATATTATAATAAAAGGCAACTTTTTGTCCGTCAGCGGTTCGAATCCGCTCCACAACAATCATATCTTCGTCGGTACAAAGTTTCTCTTGCCAGTCCAGCTCGGCTTTTTGTCTAATGATGCGCACATTGGATTCACTTTCTTTGTAGCCGGCGTTTTTGATCATTTCTCCTAGGCTTTGAAGTTTGCTTAAAGGATTCTCGATGACTGACAATCGACCGTTCACATAAGTACCGACCCCGTTTTTGCTGATAAGTACTCCTTCCCTCTGCAGCATTTTTAAAGCCTCCCGTAAGGTCGGACGGCTCACATTGTAGGCTTTAGCCAGTTCAGGCTCTGAAGGAAGCTTATCCTCCGGCTTAAATATTCCTGCGCTTATTTGTCTTTGAATATCCTCTTTCACATAAATATAACGGAGTTTTTTTTCGATAGTCTCACCACCTTTTTGACTTTATACTTTTAGAACTTTTCAATTTCTGTTTAATAGTGCTGGACTTTGTAT
>OMOF01000303.1 GCA_900290375.1 Candidatus Desulfosporosinus infrequens | reverse complement strand
ACAGGTCGAGGTTAGAGCTCTTCAATGCACTGTGGCAGCCCTGATGACTACCGACTTTATCGCACATAAGCTCAGCGCTGAGTTTTCCTTAAGCGGAGAGGAAATTATCGTAATTCCTGGGTTATGTAAAGGTTCCCTGGAACCTATTGCGCGGACTACAGGATGTTTGATCCGCAGAGGCCCGAAGGATTTGAAGGACCTGCCCTCCTTTCTGAAAGGAGAGCATAACCCGAAACCTTCATCCTTGGAACAGGAACAAGTTGAAATAACACCCCCATTCCAAATTCTCGCTGAAATTGTCGATGCCCATGAAATGAGCTTGGCCCAAATTGTGGAAAGAGCCCACTACTACCGGGAGAATGGTGCAGATATCATCGATATAGGGGGAGATGTTGCTCAGAGTTTTTCCCATCTGCGTGAGGTTATTCGGACTTTAAAATCTGAAGGTTTTAAGGTGAGTATTGATAGTCTCCTGGAAGAAGATATTAGGGTAGCGAACCAGGCGGGAGTAGATCTCGTGCTCAGTTTGAACTCGCATAATCTCGAACTGGCCAAGATCCTCGATTGTCCGGCCGTACTTATACCGGATGATGGGGAAGACCTTAATTCTCTCTACCGTAACCTAGAGACTTTGACTAAGTGGAATACGCCCTTTATTATTGATCCGATTTTACCTCCTTTGACGATGGGGTTGACCGAAGGCATCGTCCGTTACCGCCAGTTAAGGCGGGAATTTCCGGAGTGCTCATTACTAATGGGTTTAGGGAATGTAACAGAACTAATCGATGCCGATAGCACAGGAATAAATGCTCTGATGGTGGGGATTGCCGCCGAGCTTAAAATAAATTACCTCCTCACGACAGAAGTGAGTCACCGGGCCCGGGGAGTGGTCAGAGAAGTAAGCCTAGCCAGGCGCTTAATGAATCGGGCTATCCTGGAGGGAAGGATACCCAAACATATGGATTACAGCCTTTTAACCATTAAAGATCCTTTTGGCAACTCCTTTGAGGCATTTGAGTTAAAGGAGATGCAGGAGGTTATTAAGGATAAAAACTATCGTATTTTTGTGGATGACCGCTCAATTTATATCTTTAATAATGGACACTTCTTTGAAGGGACCTCAGCGGAAGAGCTTTTCTCCCGGCTTTGTATAAAAGATTCCGCTCATGCCTTTTATCTGGGGCGTGAGCTTGGTAAAGCGGAGTTGGCTTTGCAGTTGGGAAAAAAATATGTGCAGGATGATTCGTTGAGTTGGGGGTATCTCGATGGTCAAAGTCCGGTGGAACAATAAGGAGTTTGAATCGAGTAAGTAGTATTTTGGTATAGTATCTTCAAAATGCTTAACTGATTCCGCTGAAGAAACCTCCTGTCATGCTATTAATATCACGTTTTGGTGTCATCCTGAGCGAAAGCGAAGGATCTAGGGCTTAAGATCCTTCGCTTTCGCTCAGGATGACACCAAAATAATTGCAGTGACTTGATATTTTATAGTGTTTTTAGACTTTCTGCAGCGGAATCTTAATTCAATATAGAAAAGTATATTTTAACGAAAAAATCGAGAAGCGAGAAGCGATTGAGGGTAATTGACATGATTGTGGAAACCATTATTTCTTCGATCAGTGATGATGATAGCGTAAATTTCGCCCCCATGGGCCTACATATTTCCGATCTGGACTATGAACGAGTTGGACACTCTCCGGCTGGTTCAATTTGTTTGCGTCTTTATCCCGGTTCACAGACCTACGCGAACTTAAGAGTGACAGGACAGGGAGTCGTCAATTTTACCAATAATGTTTTGGATTTTGTTGATACGGCTTTGTATTCTTCGTGTCCTCCCCATAGGCCTTCTCTGAAAGTCCGTCCCCCAAGTATGGAACAAGCGCAGACAATCTGGGAATTTACAGTAACTCGCTTTGATACGGCCAGCGTGCCTGCTCAAGTGGAGGGAAAGATCGAGTACTGCGAGAACAGAGGAGGAGTTACTGGATTCTGCCGGGGGCAATGGGCGGTTTTGGAAGCGGCCATCGCCGCAACACGCTGGCAGCTCCTGCCGCCGGCTAAAATTACCCAACCTTGG
>OMOF01000946.1 GCA_900290375.1 Candidatus Desulfosporosinus infrequens | reverse complement strand
AACCTGAATTATGGGAGAGGGTGAATTCATTGATGAAGAAAAGACAACGCATAGGCGGCAGCATGACGGCCAAAGAGGTTTATTTGCTTAGCGGCAAGGTTGAGTGTGGTGTTTGCGGATCTAATTACTTTGGCGAACGTTATAACAGCAGAGGAAACCATTATGCCTATTACAAGTGTTCCGGGAAATGCGGAAATAAAGGAGTCGACAAATACGCGCTTGAAAAATTGATTTCAGAAAAATTGGAAGAGATCTGCTTTAGCGAAGATGGTATGAATAAAATCGCAGAAGAGGTTAAGCGGCTTTATGCAGAACGCAAAAAGACGGTTAACAGTGAGATTGAGCCTCTTAAGAAAGAAATTAAATCCCTGGAATTGAAAATTGATAAGTGGCTGGATATATTGGGCGATGGAACGCCACAAAAACAAGTATACATGCAAAAGATAAGTGAGGCTGACGATCATAAAAAACTCTTAGAATTAGAACTTGCCAAAATGAATGTTTTAGCGAATGTCCAATCCGTCGATGAAGCCATTCTAATGAAGGTGCTTAACGCCAAAAAAGACCAGCTCTTCTCCGCTAATGACGAAGATAGAAAGCAGGTCTTTCAAGAGTATGTTGATAAAGTTATCGTTAACAGTATCCAAGACGATGTGGTTAATATCGAATTAACTGTTAGGTGCTTCAATGGTGGAGGCGAATTGACTCTTCTGAAGCACCTAACATTTCCGTATCAGAAATAGCGGGAACCTAGTCTTATTAGTTCTCGTTAAATTTGTCGCAAAACCTTTAATCTGTCGCTTGGCAGAGCACAAATTCAGAGAGATAATTGTTTGAAAGGAAAGAGGAGATGATTTTGACAGAAATTATCGAAGGTATCAGCAAAAGTGTTTCAGTTCGAGAGGCTGCTGAATTTCTCGGTAAATCTCAACAATTTATCAGGATCGGGCTACAAAGAGGGATATTACCATTTGGATCGGCTGTAAAGTTAAGCACGAAATGGACCTATTATATTTCTCCCTCAAGGCTTTATGACTATGCAGGAGTTAAACCAAGTATAGATGAAAGATTACGAAGTGGACAAGCCCAAAAATAATAATTACCCAGAGAATTATATAGGGCATTGGGGGTAAACTTCCGGTGCCTTTTTTAATTTTTTTTAATCCCA
>OMOF01000461.1 GCA_900290375.1 Candidatus Desulfosporosinus infrequens | reverse complement strand
CCCCTTCCGCCACTTCACGACTGCCAAAATTAAGGGTCATTTATCTGGGAACTTCGTGATGAGATCTTTATGTTTTAGTAATGAACACGAAACGGTCATCTATAGTGGGCATCACGAAGTGAACAGGGTAAATTATTTTAACACCCAGTTTGCTTAAGCTCATACAACTGAACTAACGATTTTGTCACATTCGTTTATTCTACGAAATTGCCAACAAAATATGATTCGATAAGGCCGCCTGTCTTTGAGTAGGCGGCTTTTCATATCCCAACCTCACATCAGACACCACCAATCCACCAACAAACCATTCCAGAAGCCGCCGGGTGTTTGCCTGGGCAACATTTGCCAACCTGCTTTCAGGCTTACCTTGAACCACGTCATTCTTGAATAATCAACCGGAAAACCAGGAAATTCATTTCAACACAATGGGTTCGCTGATAATCTGTTTCGCCTGAGATTCACTAATTACTCCATTATCAACCATATTTTGTACGACAAGATGTTGCCTCTCAAGTGCGAGTGTCATGTTCATATATGGGTCATAGACACTTGGCGCATTCGGAAGGCCAGCAAGCATAGTTAGTTCTCCTGCGTTCAATTCCGATGGAACTTTTCCAAAGTATGTCTCTGCTGCTTGGTACAATCCGTTAGCCCCATGTCCGAAGTAAATGACATTTGTGTAGAACGCAAACGTTTCTTGCTTACTCATCGTGTCATACACCCCAATGGCATAGACACTCTCAAGTAATTTCCACGTTAATGATTTTGATTGATTACTTAAAAGTGTGTTATGAATCAACTGTTGCGTGATAGTGGAGCCTCCTTGAAGGACCTGCCCACCGCCAACGTCCACAAATACTGCCCGTAAAGTTCCTCTGAAGTCGATTCCTATGTTTGTGTAAAAACTTCGATCCTCAGTTGCGATTATAGCATTTCGATACATTTCCGGTATATCGTTGTACGTAAGTAACTGGCTATGATTAGCTTGTACTTGAGTGAACACGTCACCACGCACCTGATCAGCAATTATGTTGACATGGTTAAAGTAATACTTCAATCCAAACCAACTAATACTTAAAACCACAAACGTAAGAGTAAGGGATTTGAAAAATATTTTGATAAAGCTCTTCAAGGGTTCCTCCGTTAGATAAAGAATAGACTTTTAAAACTATCTATAGGCATATCAACATTCTTAACGGTAACACACTGCTTTAAACAGTTAACGAACTAAAAATCCAAAGGATTCATTCATACTACCAGACGGGTTTGTTCGTATACCAAGAGATTTACATACAGAATCAAGCCTAGCTTTGACTTTTTCATCCGCTGGGGAAGCTATATATGGTCAAGTCGTTCATCCGAGCTTGATCGACTTCTGGCTCGAATTTGACTTACCTTCGTGGGGAGGCTTTCGTTTCTGGATGGGCATCACACCCTATCACTTTTCCAATGACGGAATCCTCTGGAACGGGCGCAGTGAATGCAACCTGAACTTTACAACTAAAACAATGCAGAATAATCTTCCCTGGCATTTATTCTTAAAGTCAAATTATCAAGAGCAACGACTCGAATTCTTAATTTGTGATTCCCCAAACCAACAAAAAATGGTGTTGTGGTACGACGTCACATCCATGAAAGACCTTCTCAACATCAATATGCCTATGAAAGATTTCATTTTAGCACCTAGTAGGAGCGACGTGGGTTGGGATAATGATATGATTTATCGTAGTACATTTACTTTCGAATGCATCGATAATTTCTATTACTACCATGTTTGGTATAGTGCGCGTTCAGAACGTGGACAGTGGCATTTAGGTTATACAAAAGGTTTTGTTTAACTCAGAATCTTTACGTAACACTGCTCACGGGGAACATCAACTTCACAAAAGTAAATATCTCACCAGCGGCCTAGAAGCGATTTCCGTTTTGAATCATGATGGTTTGGGATGCTCCTACGATGCTTGCTTCAAACCTTACCGAAATATGAACACTTTTCTTTTCGGCACCCGTGTGGATGCCGATCATGATGCTTACAAACTATGTTCTCTGTGGCTAGTGGCAAGATAACACCTATATGTTCTTTCACCATTTTTACTGCCTCAATTAATGATTTCCGCACGAAATTCTTGCAACAACACGGCCCTGTTTCCTTGGCAATTGTGCCAAGAATTCTTACTACTACGCTCATCGCGGCAGCAGTTTCACGGTCCTTTGAGCAGGCTGCGCCAAGAACGACACTAAAGCAGGCTCCAATCGCAGGGGCAATCCCACATACCCCTGTTAGTCCACAATATCCTCCGATTGCTTGTTTCTTTGTCCTGTTCAATGCTTCAACAATCTGTTCATCTGTAATCCTAGCTGTTCCTTCATTCTTGAGCGCCGCCATCAAAGCCCCTGCAGCTATCCAAGCATTTTCACAACCGAGCATTGGTACAACCTTTAGTTCCATAAGATACTCAGATATTTCAAAGGCGTCTACTGATTTGCTAGTTAACACGTAATCTTTCACAGTGTCAAAAAGACCTTTCCCATGGCACTCATCACATACGTAGTGTCCATTAGGGCAGGAAATGTTGCCGATATCCTTTTTGCCACAACGAAAGCATGTTAATTCCAGTCCCGAATTAAAGTAATCCAACTGTTCCCCACAAACTTGACAGTTCTCGGTATTGAATTCAGGGTGCTGACCAGCACTAGAAGCTGACCCTCAACAATCTGATGTAGTGCTGTTATTATTTATGTTCTGAGTTAAGTCTATCAACCCTCTCACCTCCTTATGTCGAAAAGGGAACCCAGCAAATCACCTAACCGCATCAGTTCCTCTTTACTAAGCCGTGACACCCTTCCCCATCTTAGAATGATCCGGCGACCTATTTACCCTTCAACTTGTCCATTAGCTTGAAGCTCGGTGATGGAGAATGTCACTTTGTACAGGATGGCTTGGCTGGATCAAATAGATTTTCCCTTGCACATGCCTCAAGAAAAAAGGAACCTTCGAAAAGTTTAATTCCGCCCAAGGATACTCTTGGGAAGAAAACCAGCCGAATCATACCTGTCTGATGTATATGCCATACTCGGCCTCCGAAGGGACACCACTTTTCATGATGCCCCAAGCTACTGACTCCTACTCTTCTATTTCCTCCACCCTCATCCCGCTCTCAGATGTAACACAATTAGGACATGCTTAATATAGATATATTAATATTTCTAGAAGGTCAGTACTATGACCTTACTAACCAATAGGGGGTAAATTGATGCTTTCGTTTACTACCGGATTAATTGATAACCCTTCAGTACCAAAATTAACAACAGCATCATCAATGATAAATCTAAAATATCTAAAGTTTATGACTAAACCTTCCTCAACAGTAACTGTACGAATAACGAATAATGACTCTGTTTCCGTCGAGTTACAGATTTTTGGTTATTTCATGAGTGGGAATAGTAAAATACCTTACGTTGCAGACGAAGTCAGGATCTCCCCTAGTAGTGTAGTTACTAGAAACTATTTTGCGCAATCGGATGCCTATGAATTTCAATTTTCCACCGATTCATGCAAAACAGAAATTTCAGTTTGGGGAACGGATGCAAATGGAAAACCGAATACCGTGCACCGACTTATGCCAGCAGAACTAAACTCTATCGGACATTCACATCACCACAAAGGAGCGACTGGTGCGACTGGTGCCACTGGTTCAACTGGCGCAACCGGTGCTACTGGAACTACCGGCGCTACTGGCGCTACTGGCGCCACTGGTTCAACTGGCGCAACCGGTGCCACTGGAACTACCTGTTCTACTGGTGCCACTGGAGCTGGTTCAGCGTTCATTGAAACACTGAAAATAGGGGACATTAATGCATTAATCCCTTTTAATGCTGGTGAAGGGAATAGCCAAGTCATTGGAGCCCTTGCTTTTAATGGACAACAAACAACTATTACAAAACTTGCAACTTATGTTATTCAACTAGGCGCTAACACAGGTACCTTTCAGCTGGCGGTCCTACAACCAGCCAGCCAAACAACAGCTACGGTTATTGGAGTGACTACTGTAGCAACCTTTTTAACAGCAGATTTGTTTATCTTACCGTTAACAGCCCCTGTTACGCTTGATGGTAATACAACCTATTATCTAGCTGCGTATAACCAAATTGTCGGTTCAACTTTGGGTGGTCGCAATACTGGATCAGGTACAGTAGCAAATGCCTTCCCAATTAATTTTAGGGCTCAGAACCTCCCGTTATTAACAGTCGGTCAGTTAATAAATACAAGTGATGTAAGTTTACTATTATCACCTTATATCGCTGGATTAGTCTAGTATTATTTACTCGGGGCAATAATCCTCAGGCGCGGTTGTAAACCACAGGAAAAATTAGTTTAGTAGAAGGAACCCATTGGCATTACAATGGACTCCTTCTACTTAACAATCAATAATTTTCTTTATAAATTTAAGTCCTATTAATTCACTCTATGACAAGTTCGCAGAAATCAATTTTTCAAGAAAAGCTCCGAAATATTGAGAACAAGGGTGGTAATCAACCTCGGTTTCATCAGCATAATTGACTTGAAACTATTTCTTTAACGACTCAAATAAATTTTCTAAAGCGATTTCATCATCCCTATTGGTCGCAATCAAAACGATCCGATCATCTATCGAATCCCCTCCTTTTATCTCACGAAATTACTAACTACTTCTTAAGTATAAGCCCTAAAAGATTCGAGAAAGATATTACTTGAAATAATTTTTTATAAAGTTGATCTGTTTCGCTTGGTTCTTCGGTATTCAAGATCCGCAAACCGGACTTTACATTTATGAAAATAAAAGGAGGCTTTTGTGTATCGACAAATAATTTCGCCTGTGAGTCCTACAGCCAAATCTAACCAAGCTGGAGCGCCCGATGGCGGCCTATCTGAGAGAGAATATTCATTACACGTTCAGTGGCTTCAATTTTACCGCTACTTTCCTTAATCTTTTGTTGGAGGTCGGTAGCGACCGCATCATGTTCTCAGTAGACTATCCCTACGGCTCGATGGAAAAGGGGCGAGCTTTCCTTTCTCAGTTGCCTGTCAGCAGTGCAGACAAGGAAAAGATCGCTCACGGAAATGCCGAATTGCTCCTGCGTTTGTAAAGAAGACTCATTTCAGCAACGTGACGTTAATATAGAAAGAAATAATGAAGAAATCTATACGCAATAAGGAGAGCACCATAGGTTGTTGAATCACTGATAGTTTCTGTTTTTAGAAATTGTTCAAAGCCAGAATAGACTTCTTCGCTGTGCCATGAGCAAAAGGTTCGAGATTTAAATATTCCATTGTTAAGCATATCCCCTTGCATAATTATTTTAGAATCTAAAACAATTTTGCAAGGGGATATGCTTGCTTCAAACAACTATGAAACTATGCCGAATTTTTCGAAGAAACCCTTAGTGACACTGCACTTTCTATCATTTTTCGTCATAGCTTCTTTTTCAACATAGTCTGAACTATGACGAATTCAGTATAGCAGCGATCAAGGAATAGCAAATTAAACAAGCGGGTATCCTTTTTACATGCAAAATATTTGGAGAGAGTCTACTTTTACTTACTCATTCGTGGCATAATGTTAGCAAATACAATTACACACAAAAGCATTTTGACGAGAGGTATGAATATGGTTGATGATAGTGAAGAAAGTAGTCGCGCTAACATATTGATTGTTGATGATACTCCGGTAAATTTGGAATTACTTAGTGGTTTATTGAAAGACTATTACCAGGTGAGTGTGGCTAATAGCGGTAAGCGAGCACTTACCATTATTAATGGTGATAAACCGCCTGAACTCATTTTATTAGATATTATGATGCCTGATATGGATGGTTTTATGGTGTGCGGCCAAATAAAATCCTCAGCGAAAACTAAAGATATTCCTGTTATATTTATTAGTGCTTTGAGTGATGTGGGTAGTATTGTAAAGTCCTTCACAGTTGGCGGTGTGGATTACATTACCAAACCATTTCATTTTGCCGAAGTACATGCCAGGGTTAAGACACATCTTGAACTTCGGCGGTCAAAAGCTGAAATGCAATTATTGCTTTCCAATACATTAGTGGGAAGTGTTAAATTTATGATAGATTTATTGGCGCTGACGCACCCCTCATTGGTTGGACAGTCAAATCGTTTGCGACGATATACCAAAGGGGTTGTTTCTTATATGAGGATACCGGCACAGGAGGCCTGGGTCATTGAACTAGCAACGTTATTGTTGAATATTGGTTGTTTGATGCTACCGAAGGAAATTGTGCAGAAGACTATCAGCGGTGAAAAGTTGACAAAAGATGAGCAGCAATTATTTGAACAACAGATTTTAGCAGGAACTGAATTAATTGCTCATATTCCGCGACTTGATAAAGTTGCTGAGTTGATCCGTAATTACCATATGACAATTAATACGGATCGTTTAGATAAGAATGAAGTCATCATTAAAACAATCAGCGAATTTGACCGGTTAATAAACCATGGTGTTAAGCCTTCGCGAGCGATCAACAAACTAGCGGTAGAGATTCCAGATTGTCCTCAGTCGGTATTCAATGCACTCTTGGCTGTAAGTATAGAAACTACGAATGAGGAGGTTCAGGTGAAATTTAGCGATTCATTATAGGCGCATTCATCTCATCACAGAGTATAAATATTCGGCTTGGTGAATCATCCATACCCTCCCTCCTAACGTTTAATCAACACTAACTCCAGCCACCTACTTATACCGTTCCAGCTTAGACTTACGACTTTGAAACCTATTTTCATGGCATATACGCCGTCTTCAACAGATTCATTTCCACATTCAAGTTTCTCTTGTCAATTAGTCTTAATTAGCGCCATATATTCTTTCTCACTAAATTTCGAACCGCATAATCTATCAGGAAATTCGATGGCAATGCGCTGAAAATCACCTTCAAATTCAATAAATACATCTACTATTTCGGGCTCAAAGCAGTCCCCCTATCTTTATTAAATTATGCTATTGCGTCGCGATGCGATAGAGGTGGTTTATATATTCGCATGCTAATTAATGCATCATATACATCGGCTACAGCCGGCGGGATAAGATGGACTATCCGTCCTTCTTGACCTCGTTAAATGCTAACCATCGTTTATAAGGAACAAAAGGAGCTGTTTTTTAATGAATATTTTGGATTGTATAAATAGCAGACGAAGTGTAAGATCGTTTACCGACCAAACAATTCCGCCAGATGTTATTGACCAACTGATTACTCTGGGAACCAAGGCTGCAACTGGTTCAGGGAATCAAGCATGGGGGTTTGTTATAATCACTGATAAAATGGAAATGAAGAGTTTATCAGATGAAATAAAGAAATACCTTCTTGAAAACTTTGACCAGTATCCATATCTACACCAATATGAGGGTTGGCTTAACAATGTAGATTTTAACATATTTTATAAGGCCCCTAATTTATTAATAATCTATGGTGA
>OMOF01000215.1 GCA_900290375.1 Candidatus Desulfosporosinus infrequens | reverse complement strand
ATTTAAAGGACGGGATTCAATTTGTTGGTAAACCAGCTGACCTGATGTTTGATGCTACAGGGAGAAGTGTAGGGACAACCATATTGTTGACGAACTCATCAGGTGAGCAAAGGAGCGTTATTGTTGCCCCAGTGGGCATGCGCATCAGAGAATCGTAAAGGGGAGAAGGAGAAATCGTGCGTTTTTTAACGGCAGGGGAATCACACGGTCAGAAATTAGTGGGAATCATTGAAGGTCTGCCCTCGGGAATGAAGATTTCCAAGGATAGTATCGATGAGGCTTTAAGACAACGGCAAAGAGGCCCCGGACGCGGAGGCAGAATGGCAATCGAACAAGATGAGGTCCATCTCATTTCCGGAGTGCGAGGAGGATTGAGTACGGGAGCCCCAGTCGCCTTGGAGATTCTTAATCGTGATTGGGAAAACTGGGCGAGTATAATGGCTTGGGGAGAGGATGCTGATCTAGAGAGCCGTAAAGTGATGACCCCTCGACCTGGGCATGCCGATCTGACTGGAGCTCTAAAATATCGCACCGAAGTTCGGAATATTCTCGAACGAGCAAGTGCACGAGAGACTGCCATGCGCGTTGCGATTGGTAGCATCGTCAGACAAGGGTTGTCGGTCCTCGGTGTGGAGATCAGAGGGCATGTTCGCGCAGTTGGTGGGGTCCATGCGGAGTGCTCAGATGAGGTAGACTATTGGCAACGCGTTAAACAATCCGAGTGGTCCGTGGGAGATCCTGTCGCAGAACAAATAATGGGGGAACGACTCCTTGTAGCCCGAGCTCAGGGCGAATCCATGGGCGGGTTGTTAGAAGTGCAAGTTTTGAATGTTCCTGCAGGTCTAGGATCTCATGTGCAGTGGGATCGAAAATTGGACGGAAAGCTGGCGCAAGCTGTCCTCTCCGTGCAAGCAATGAAAGGAATCTCCTTTGGGTTAGGATTTGAAGCGGGGGAACGAATGGGCTCGCTGGTTCACGACCCGATCCATTATCACCAAGGGCAGGGCTTCACAAGGGGTTCCAACCATGCCGGAGGGATCGAAGGAGGAATGAGTAACGGGGAACCCATTGTCCTGCAGGCCGTTATGAAACCAATTCCTACTCTATACCAGCCTTTAGATACGGTGCATTTGGAAACTAAAGAAGTGGTTAAGGCCAGTGTGGAGCGTTCCGATGTCTGTGCCGTCCCTGCTGCCTTGGTTGTATTGGAACATGTGGTGGCTTGGGTTATCGCCGAAGCAGTGCTTGAAAAATTTCCAGCGGATAGCTTTATAGAATTACAAACTGCCTGGAAGGCGTATCAAGCATATTTGATACTGTAAACTATGTTCACATTGAGAGGGTGATCTCCATGCGAAATATTGTTCTAATTGGATTTATGGGAACCGGCAAAAGCACGGTTGGTAAGCGCCTAGCTCAGGCGCTCGCTTGGGATTTTGTCGATACAGACAGCGAAATCGGAGAGGTTACCAATTTGAGTGTGACTGAAATTTTTCGTCGTCATGGGGAGACCCGTTTCCGTTCAGAAGAACGGATTGTGGTCGCGCGGCTCAGTCAGCAGGAGCAAATCGTGATTGCGACGGGAGGTGGGACTGTCTTGAATCCACTCAATTGGGAAGCTTTGGCCCAGAATGGGACTGTGATCGCTCTTTATGCCACGCTGGAAGCTATTCTCAGCCGCATCGGACATAAAAATGACCGACCGCTCCTTAAAGGCTCAAAAGAAGCGATAGAGAAGTTATGGTCTGAACGTCAGGCCTGCTACGCCCAGGCTGACTTCACGGTCGACACGTCCCAAAAAAATATCGATGAAGTGGTTAGTGAGATCCTGACACGGCTGGGGGGGAGAGTTAATAATGAGTTTAGCGGAGTTGCAAAAGATTGAAGTCACGGCTGCAAAACCGTATCCAGTGTTTTTAGGTGCGCCTCTTGAAGAGTTGGGGGAGTACCTGCATTCTCAATTTAAAGATTTGGAGCATATTCTGATCATTACCAATCGGGCAGTTGCGGAGCTTTACGTGGAGCGTCTCCAGAAAGGACTTAGAGAGTATCGTGTCAATGTATTGTTTGTCCCTGCTGGGGAGACGGAAAAGTCGCTGGAACGCCTAAGTCAGCTAACCACAGCCGCCCTGCGCTTCGGCACTGACCGTCATACTTTGGTTATTGCCCTCGGCGGCGGTGTGATCGGTGATTTGGCTGGTTTCTTTGCCAGTGTCTTCATGCGGGGTATTCGTCTGGTTCAAGTTCCTACGACATTATTGGCGCAAGTGGACAGCAGTATTGGTGGGAAAGTTGCCGTGAATCATCCGGCCGGCAAAAATATTATTGGGGCATTTTATCCTCCACGAGCAGTGTGGACTGATTTTACAACGCTGGACAGTTTGCCTTGGGGAGAAGTTGAAAACGGTTTAGCGGAAAGCATTAAGCATGCCTTAATTGCTGACTCGGGGCTCTTTGATTTCTTCGAAACTCAGGAAGAAAGCCTTAAGCGGCGAGACCCCTCGATTTGGCGTGCCATGGTGACGCGCTCCTCGACCATCAAAGTGAAGATCGTTTCCCAAGATGAATGTGAACAAGGGGTCCGAGCTTTGTTGAATCTAGGTCATAGTTTTGGGCATGCCTTAGAGACGGGGATGAACTATCGCAGCGTTACTCATGGACAAGGGGTCAGCATCGGCCTCGTGGCTGCTGCTCATCTCGCCAAGACCAAAGGACTGATGACTGAGGCCGAGGTTGATCGAGTCAAGTGTTTGCTGAGCACTTATGGTCTACCGACTGAGATTGCGATTAAAGGGCAAGATCCTCAGTCTCTGTTGCAACTTATGCAAGCGGATAAGAAAAACCAGGGGGGACGGAAAATTTTGATTCTTCCGCAAGGAATCGGGCAAGCGGTTATTTCCAAGGATTGTTCCGACCCGGAGATCTTGGACGCCTGGAAACAGGTAGTCTATGTCGAGTAGGGCACAGAACAAGGTGTCCCCTATACAGCGGGTTCTTTTATTTGTAAAATAAATTTATGAATTTTAACAGAAATCTGGCGAGGATCTGAGGATCATTGTCAGATTTCTGTTTGTTTAAAAGGGTAAAATATCAAATAATGTTAAATCATGAAAGTTATTTAGAAAATATAGCTAATTGGCATATATCTGATCAAGGATCGTCGATGATGAAAAAATGATGCAGGAGTTTTAAAGTGAATAGAGAAGTTTAAAAAGGAAAAATGAGGTACTTAATCTATAATTTTGGATAGGTGGTGAAACTTATTCGAATTAGAAGTACGTGGGATATAAAAGAAATAAATTGGCAATTTGGCTTCACATTATGGGAAATAATGGTTGTTATTTTTTTGATGGGAGTTATGTTGTCCATGGTTACGCCCTATTTCAGTTCTGCGATAAATCAGGTTTGGAATCAAGTCGACCTTGCTAATAAAGAAAAAATTGAAGGAGCTGCCCAACTTTACAGGCTTGATGTCGGAACTTACCCACTAAATGCCTCAGATTTGGCTCACTCTCCGATCGGTGTGAATGGTTGGAGAGGTCCGTATCTGGATGAAATTCCCACAAACCCCTTTAATGCTGCCCAAGGCTATCAGATTAATGCTTTGGGACAAGTCAAATAGATGGGATCGACATGAGAGAATAACATAAGAGCAGGGCATATGCGTCGGCCTCTAAAGGGAGGAGATACAAACAAAAGAGCATTGAGGGGGGAGGAACTACGGAAAAGACAAAGGCTTCTCAGGGTTATGTATTATTTGATGTGTTATTGGCTCTGTTTCTTTTTTCTATAGGATTTGCTGTACTGTTTGGTTTGACAGAAGGAGCGGCTGCTGAATCACGCCAAGCAGCGAATCTCTTAGAAGGGGCTAATCTTGCTCAGAAAAAAATGGACCAACTTGCAGTCCATATCTGGACTGATAACATTGCTCAGCTAGCCTGCCTACCTGGTGGAAAGGTGGAAGGGAACGAGGGGAAATTCCATTGGCTGATAGAGTCGGATTGGGATGATGTCCCACAACTTTTGAGAGTCAGTGTGGAAGTTCGTTGGACTGAACGGGGTAACCCTGCCTCTTATATGTTGGAGACTCTATATGAGGTTGAATAGAGGCAATTTTTATTCTGAACGCGGCTTTACATTATTGGAGGTAGTCTTTGCTTTATTGATATCCGGTATATTCCTGATAACAGCGCTACGGTTTTTGACGGATCAATGGCGGGGAGCGAGTGCTCTCAAAAATCATTTGGAAGCGCAATATGCGGTCATGACGGTCGGAGAAACCGTTTCCGATGTAATACGCATGGCGAAAACCTTGGAATGGGTCGACGCTTCAGGAGTATTAAAGGTTTTGTCGATGCCAGAAGATGGCAACCCAACACTTGATACCTATTTTATGGCCGACTTGGACCTAGATGGGACGAACGATCTTTATTGGAAACACATGGGCATTTCGGAACCACTAGCAAGTTTTATAATAATGTGGAAATGTACGGAGGTGGAACCGGGGTTGTGGGAAGTATTCTTACAAGCAGATGTAAAGGGACAGGTTGTGACTTGGCAAAGTGTCATTCGACAACGAGTTCAGTAGGCTGTCTCTTTCAGAAGCGTCGATCAACGGGATATGTCAGCCTTCTGATTCTCCTTCTTCTGACGACGTTTTCTGGCCTAGGAATGGAAAGCTACCTAAAGGCTAATGCAGAGAACCGGATGG
>OMOF01000371.1 GCA_900290375.1 Candidatus Desulfosporosinus infrequens | reverse complement strand
GTATCATTACAGATAAGCTTAGGCCCTATATGGCCAGATTGGGGCCAAAGGTTACAAATTTAACGGAGCTTATGACTAAGGTTAACGCTATGTTACCTTACGAGGAATTTACGAGCCAAAAGAAATTAGAGGATAGCTATATTTTAGGATATTACTGTCAAAGGCAGGTTTTTATTGAAGAGAAAAATCAACGGATCGCAGAAAATCAAAAAAAGAAATTAGAGAAAATTAATGAAGGGGAGAATGAACATGAGTAATTTTGTAAACAAGATCGATTTTGCGGTTGTAATTTCAGTCAAAAACGCCAACCCTAATGGTGATCCATTAAATGGAAATCGTCCGAGAGAAAATTACGAGGGTTTTGGTGAAATTTCTGATGTTTGTATCAAACGAAAAATCCGTAATCGCTTGCAGGATATGGGCCTTGAGATATTTGTGCAATCTGATGAAAGGCGAACGGATGGTTTTAGAAGCCTGAAAGATAGGGCCGATGGTTGTGCAGAACTTAAAAAATCAAGCAAAGACAAGGAACAATATGCAGTAATAGCTTGTAATAAATGGATTGATGTTCGAAGCTTTGGACAAGTTTTCGCCTTTAAGAAGGGAGAGGAGGATAATTCTGTTTCAATAGGTATAAGAGGTCCAGTTTCAATTCATTCGGCAGTAAGTATCTCGCCAATTGAAATATCAAGCATGCAAATCACAAAAAGCGTTAACGGTGAAACGGGGAAAGACCCTGATAAGAAAAGTCCTGACACAATGGGTATGAAGCATAGGGTTGAGTTTGGCGTTTACGTAATCTACGGAAGCATTAATACACAACTTGCCACAAAGACAGGTTTTAGTCAGGAGGATAGTGAACTTATTAAAAAGGCGTTGATTACCCTTTTTGAGAATGATTGCTCCGCTGCTCGTCCTGATGGCAGTATGGAGGTTTTTAAGTTGTATTGGTGGAAACATAATTCGCAGATGGGTCAATATTCTTCCGCGAAGGTACACAGAAGCTTGCAGGTTGTGCCAAACGTTGAAATACCAAAAAGTATTGATAATTACAGTATCTCTCATGAAACATTAGACGGACTATCCCCAGAAGAATGTGATGGAATATAGGAATGGAATATCAAGAGGAAGATTTTTTACTGCTATCTGGGATACAGCACTTTGTATTTTGCAAACGTCAGTGGGCGTTAATTCACATTGAACAGCAATGGCAAGAAAATCTTCGCACAATTGAGGGCGAAATTCTTCATGAGAGAACACATGATAACTCCATCAAAGAAAAACGTGGGGATTTGATTGTTTCTAGGGGCATGGGAATCTTTTCGCGTTCATTGGGAATAACCGGGACTTGTGACGTTGTGCAATTACACAGGGCTTCAGATGGGGTAAATATATTTGGTAGGGATGGAACCTACAAGCCAGTTCCTGTGGAGTATAAACGGGGGAAACCAAAGGATGATGAATCCGATGTCTTGCAGCTATGTGCCCAGGCTATGTGTCTTGAGGAGATGTTATTATGTGTTATCCCCGAAGCCTACTTATTCTATGGCGAAACAAAAAGAAGGCTTAAGATTCTACTTGACGACGAGTTACGTGAACGAATAAAAACTGTTTTTAAAGAAATGCATGAATTATATGATAGGAGATATACCCCTAAAGTAAAAATATCTAAAAGTTGTAAAGCTTGTTCACTCAGTGAACTTTGTATGCCACGGTTATGTAAAAATCCATCAGCTATTGATTATATGAAGAAAAGAATTTTGCAGATTGAGGTTGATGAATGAGAAAATTATTAAATACACTCTATGTGACTTCTCCAAATACTTATTTATCGCTTGATGGAGAGAATATTGTAATCTTGAAGGACGAAGCAGAAATCCTAAGAATTCCATTGCATAATCTGGAAGGCATAATTGCCTTTGGATATACTGGTGCAAGCCCAGCCTTAATGGGCGCATGCGCAAAACGTAATATTGCTTTAAGTTTTATGAAACAAAGTGGAAAATTCCTTGGGAGGGTAGTTGGTGAGGTTAAAGGCAATNNAGACTTTCTGATGATGTAGTCGAGAGCAATAAAATTGCTAAAAGTTTCATAATGGGAAAGATCTATAATGCCCGGTGGGTAGTTGAGCGTGCAACTAGGGATTACTCAGCTAGATTGGATGTGGACAAACTAAAAGGAGTTTGTAAAACACTTGTAAATTCTTTGAAATTAGTTGAAAGCTGTCAAGATTTAGAACAACTTCGAGGGTTTGAAGGTGAAGCTGCTGCGCAATATTTCAAAGTTTTTGACGATTTGATTCTTCAACAAAAAGAACACTTTTATTTTCGATCTCGGAATAAACGTCCTCCTCTTGACAATGTTAACGCAATGTTGTCCTTTGTCTATACACTTTTGGCGCATGATGTTGCCGCTGCACTCGAAACGGTTGGACTTGATCCTTATGTTGGATTTTTACATCGTGATAGACCTGGGAGGGTTTCGCTGGCTCTTGATATGATGGAGGAATTACGTGCGGTTTATGCTGATCGATTTGTTATTTCCTTAATCAATAAAAGAGAAATAAACGCAGATGGGTTTACACAAAAGGAAAACGGCGCAGTCATTATGGATGATGATACAAGAAAGAATATTTTGAGAGCATGGCAAAGTAAGAAACAGGAAATAATTACACATCCGTTTTTACAAGAAAAGTTAGAATGGGGACTTGTACCCTATGCGCAAGCAATGTTGCTTGCGAGGTTTATTCGAGGTGATTTGGACGGATATCCAACTTTTATGTGGAAGTAGGTGAAATTAAATGTTAGTACTTATCACCTATGATGTAAATACACAAACCCCAATTGGAAGGAAACGTTTGCGCCAAGTCGCGAAACAATGCGTGAATTATGGTCAACGTGTTCAGAATTCTGTATTTGAATGTGTACTCGATGCAGCTAAGCTTCGTGAGGTTCAACATAAACTTGAGCAGATAATTAATAAGGATACCGATAGCTTACGGTATTATTTTCTGGGAAATAATTATAAAAGCAAGGTTGAGCATGTAGGTGCAAAGGAGTCTTTTGATGTTGAGGGTACACTTATAATTTAGTGCGAATGCATAGCGAACACAAAACTACTGGAGCTTTCGCACTATAAATATAGTAGAAATGCACAGTGAAATGCAAAAAATACTATAGGAATGATGTTATTTATAACGATAAATGCAAAAAACTACCAAAAATATCTCGATTTGAAAGGATTTCTGTTAGTTTTTGCAGTCGCTCCCTACGCGGGAGCGTGGATTGAAATCAATATCAATCTAGTGTGTAACGGTAGTCCGAACGTCGCTCCCTACGCGGGAGCGTGGATTGAAATTTGACAACATCATCCCGTTCGGCGATATAAAACTGTCGCTCCCTACGCGGGAGCGTGGATTGAAATCTGTGGCGACAATCTCATCGACATAGTTATTTAAGTCGCTCCCTACGCGGGAGCGTGGATTGAAATGCACAGGTTTATCCACGATAAAGGGGAAGAAGGAAGTCGCTCCCTACGCGGGAGCGTGGATTGAAATGTTTTTGGCATGCCTAACCAACTCCTGCGCTATCTGCGTCGCTCCCTACGCGGGAGCGTGGATTGAAATCAGACAAAGACAACGGCGAAGATGATGACGACTTGTCGCTCCCTACGCGGGAGCGTGGATTGAAATCAGGTCTAGACGTTTTACAGCTTGCCGGATGTCTTGTCGCTCCCTACGCGGGAGCGTGGATTGAAATTCTTGGAGCGGTAAAAAATCACAAAGTAGACAGCGGTCGCTCCCTACGCGGGAGCGTGGATTGAAATTCGCGTCTCAAAATAACAATGGTATCAATGCCTTGTCGCTCCCTACGCGGGAGCGTGGATTGAAATTTAACTAGGAATCAGGGGGAGATTGGGCCTGTTGTTTGTCGCTCCCTACGCGGGAGCGTGGATTGAAATCGTGAGTAGTTTAGTTGATAACGGCACCAGTAGTACGTCGCTCCCTACGCGGGAGCGTGGATTGAAATTCAACAACACTATCAGCCGCTATGGCTTCATCGCAGTCGCTCCCTACGCGGGAGCGTGGATTGAAATTTTTTACCACTCGCCAAGAAGCTCTGATTTCCCTGTCGCTCCCTACGCGGGAGCGTGGATTGAAATTTGGTTTTGCTACAATAATATAGGATCTACAGGCGGTCGCTCCCTACGCGGGAGCGTGGATTGAAATCCTAATATGCTCCCTATCCCTTTGTTTATCCTCCGTCGCTCCCTACGCGGGAGCGTGGATTGAAATCAAGAGATGCGCCTTATGACCACGAGCTACATCCGTCGCTCCCTACGCGGGAGCGTGGATTGAAATCTGCATCATGGCAAACTGAGCCTGTGACCAATCAGTCGCTCCCTACGCGGGAGCGTGGATTGAAATTGCTTCGCCTAATTGCCAGAATGGTAACATCCTCAGTCGCTCCCTACGCGGGAGCGTGGATTGAAATAAGGAACTCCATGACAAGGTACAAGGGGCATTGGGTCGCTCCCTACGCGGGAGCGTGGATTGAAATTAGTATCGATTTGATCAAATGCGGTGTTTACCGTTGTCGCTCCCTACGCGGGAGCGTGGATTGAAATTGACGTCGAGTAGGTGAGCGCTAACGCCATTTTTCGTCGCTCCCTACGCGGGAGCGTGGATTGAAATCATTTCCAACACTCTTTTTTATTAATCCCTAGTCAGTCGTTCCCTACGCGGGAGCGTGGATTGAAATTCACCTTTGCCCCTTTAGTAGCAAATGGTATAACGTCGCTCCCTACGCGGGAGCGTGGATTGAAATGATCAATGAGCCTAATTTCTACTTTTTGGATAAAGTCGCTCCCTACGCGGGAGCGTGGATTGAAATCACCAATGCGGATTTCGAAGTGCAAGTGTGGACCGTCGCTCCCTACGCGGGAGCGTGGATTGAAATGGGATAACCAGCCAAAACGACAACCGTTTCCCCAGTCGCTCCCTACGCGGGAGCGTGGATTGAAATCTAACCAAGAAGGACTACTTATCTTATCAAACTAGTCGCTCCCTACGCGGGAGCGTGGATTGAAATCTCCTAATTCAGATATCCCCCCATTGCCAGACTAGTCGCTCCCTACGCGGGAGCGTGGATTGAAATCGTAACTAATGTAACGGTTGGAACGACATTATCTGCGTCGCTCCCTACGCGGGAGCGTGGATTGAAATATGTCTGGATAGCTGGTGGTCCCTCGGGGGTGTGCGTCGCTCCCTACGCGGGAGCGTGGATTGAAATATCAATCAAAACGATAGAACCACGCTCACGATATGTCGCTCCCTACGCGGGAGCGTGGATTGAAATTACTTGGGACTGTTATTACAATTGTTAATGGTCGGCTGTCGCTCCCTACGCGGGAGCGNNCAAGCATACCCGCGAGCTCAACGGTCGCTCCCTACGCGGGAGCGTGGATTGAAATCGAAAATACCACAGACAGACGGTGGCGTAGCAAGGTCGCTCCCTACGCGGGAGCGTGGATTGAAATGACTACTGCCAACGTGTTCATCCTTTCTTTACGTGTCGCTCCCTACGCGGGAGCGTGGATTGAAATTCAATTTACCTCTTCCGCAACTGGAACGAAACTTAGTCGCTCCCTACGCGGGAGCGTGGATTGAAATTGTTTCTGATCAGGAGAAGGTGTGTCCACTGAATCGGTCGCTCCCTACGCGGGAGCGTGGATTGAAATGCTGATAACGCCAATATAATCCGCACAATCCCAGGTCGCTCCCTACGCGGGAGCGTGGATTGAAATATAATCCATGCCCTTAAACGCACTAAGCAAACAGAGTCGCTCCCTACGCGGGAGCGTGGATTGAAATAATATGCCGATATACCAGACAGCTTTGACCAATGTCGCTCCCTACGCGGGAGCCTGGATTGAAATTGAGGCGGNNTTAACGGTCGCTCCCTACGCGGGAGCGTGGATTGAAATAGAGCAATTTATCCCACTATCCCACTCTTTTTAGTCGCTCCCTACGCGGGAGCGTGGATTGAAATAAGCCGACCATTAACAATTGTAATAACAGTCCCGTCGCTCCCTACGCGGGAGCGTGGATTGAAATCGATGAAGCAATGAAAATTGTTAATGAAGCACCGGGTCGCTCCCTACGCGGGAGCGTGGATTGAAATTGATAATGAATGTCACGAAAGGAACGAGATTTGGTCGCTCCCTACGCGGGAGCGTGGATTGAAATTTGTAAGCCTTTTTGATTATCTACAAAAGGCAAAGTCGCTCCCTACGCGGGAGCGTGGATTGAAATCGTGAAAATAAATACCAGTAAGTGCTTCATTATAATGTCGCTCCCTACGCGGGAGCGTGGATTGAAATGATTATCTCTATATTATCGAACCAGACGAAACACGTCGCTCCCTACGCGGGAGCGTGGATTGAAATCAACGAGTGCCAGGCATTATTACCGCCCACCTCCCGTCGCTCCCTACGCGGGAGCGTGGATTGAAATCAACCGAATTACTAGCAGTAACATAAAATGTATTAGTCGCTCCCTACGCGGGAGCGTGGATTGAAATATCTTAAAAAACTCCTTTTCCCCGGCTCCCTTTGGTCGCTCCCTACGCGGGAGCGTGGATTGAAATACCCTACGCGGGAGCGTGGATTGAAATATGAAAAACAAACCAAAACTCGCGGAAACAATCCGGTCGCTCCCTACGCGGGAGCGTGGATTGAAATCTCCTTGCGTAAAAATTTAATTAAGCTTCGTCGATGGTCGCTCCCTACGCGGGAGCGTGGATTGAAATCCTTGCTTTTGCAACGTACTTATCAACAAGGTTACGGTCGCTCCCTACGCGGGAGCGTGGATTGAAATAAAAAGATATTGTTCGCTGGGCTTTGAAAAAAGGTCGCTCCCTACGCGGGAGCGTGGATTGAAATAGGACTGTCTTGATTAAACAGACCATCATTGTATGTCGCTCCCTACGCGGGAGCGTGGATTGAAATTCTACTAAAGTAATAGATTGCATTTACAGCGGGGGTCGCTCCCTACGCGGGAGCGTGGATTGAAATCTCTCCGAAGTTATCCTTATGTCGATTGTACTCTGTCGCTCCCTACGCGGGAGCGTGGATTGAAATCAACCCATTGTGGATGGTAAACATGGAGAGGCCAAGTCGCTCCCTACGCGGGAGCGTGGATTGAAATTTGAATAAGCTTATTAGCGGTGAGGTATTCCGTCCGTCGCTCCCTACGCGGGAGCGTGGATTGAAATTATAGCCGTGAATATCGAGTGGCATCTAGCCCTTGTCGCTCCCTACGCGGGAGCGTGGATTGAAATCTACTGATGTACTCAAGCGAGGTGTGGTCAAAACGTCGCTCCCTACGCGGGAGCGTGGATTGAAATTGCTCTCGACAGTTGATGGTGATTTGACAGTAAAGTCGCTCCCTACGCGGGAGCGTGGATTGAAATACTAATTCAAGCGGAGTTTTTGATGTATAAACCCGTCGCTCCCTACGCGGGAGCGTGGATTGAAATAGTAAGAAAGCTATACACTACAACCTGTCTAGAGCGTGGATTGAAATCAAGGTAACAGGGTCATTTTACAGTAGACGGGGTTATCTAATGCGTACACCCCCTCAATACCTCACCCTCAACAATTAACTTTTATTACAGTTATAGGTAATTAACGAAATCATAAGTTTACATAAAATCATATCCCAAAAATATAATTCTACATCCCATTATTCACCATACACAGTCCATGTCCTCTTCAACGGATACCGTATATTGTCCGGTGTTTTGCCTGTCGATCTTAAACTGTCCATGCTCAACCTTCCACGATCCATCGTCCACCGTCAATCATCACAAGAACCCTTCCACTATTCCATTCCAACAGGAATGGAGGCCTCTCCTGTCTCCATAGGAAAGGTTTTTTTTATATCCCAATATTCACTATACACGGTCCATTTTCTTCTTACTGGTTGACCTTCTTCGTCCATCCATGATCAACTGCAAGCTGTCCATAATCTACACTCTACAGTCCATCGTCCACGATCCGCAGTCGATAGTCGCAAGAACCTTCTACTATTCAATTCCAACAGAAAGGAAAGCCTTTCCCGCTTTTCGTTTGAAAAAGCCATTACTACATATTGAAATCTAGTAGTCATAAATTTCCGTGCTTGTGTTTCATTATTTGGGTCGTTAGCGAAGTTAAGTTGCAATACATTTAATCTTAAAAGCCGGAAATTATTTGGCATTAGATCCAATGGAGGTTATGAACGGTGATAGCTCTGTCTTAAATAGAGACACTTGCCAACTACTCAAAACCTTCCATAAGATAATATTGACTGTAAGAAGATGGTTTTTCCTACTCTAAGGAAAAACCATCTTCTCTTGCTCTTCAACAGTCTTAGAGAATGGTTTGCAACTTTAACTGTTAATATCCGGCCCAGTTTAGCTGAACCGATCCAAAATATTGTGTTCCAGCTAAGTCAGAATAAAATGTCAAGCTTTTACTGCAAATCCCTGCTCCTTGGTCTATTATATAGCTGTTAGTTACAGTGGTTGAGGCGGTATTAGCAACATAGGTCAAATTTCCATCGACCATAGTGATGGACACTGTGCCATCTAAACCTGTTGTCAAGGCAACAACGGGGGTAGTTTGCAGGTGATCAGCAGTTATTCCTGTAACTGCTACACTATTGTATGCAGGAACGTTCGGAACATTAAAGAGTGGAACTGGAGTATTGACCGTCTGCACTGATGTCAAAGACGAAGTCCCCATGTTAACACTGCCAGTAATGGTGTTGCCATTAACCTGAGTAATCCACAAACCCGGAAGATTAGGTTTTAAATAGATCGTACAGTTCGGAATAGGATTACCATGCTCATCCTTGGCGGTTAGGTTAACAGTCTGTGCACCACCTACACATGCGTTAACTGAGGATGGATTGGTGAAAACTCTAGCAGCCACAGTGACCGTTACATTAGCTATAACTGTTACGGTTGTATTGGTAGTTGTATTGGTAATTGTGCCACTTACCATAAATGTGCCCGCCGATGCATACTGACTTTCTGTCATACTCGCCCAAATCACTTTAACCCTTTTGGTCGTACCGTCACTCATAGTAGCCATCACTGTTGTCGGTAACACTGGAGCCGTTCCGGCTTTAGTGTTAATATCAATTGCATTTACACCACTAACTGTCCTAGTCGGTAAAACACTGTAAAACTTCGCCAGAGTAGTCGTCATCACCACTGTATCTCCACCAAGTGCAACAACTTCTGCGTTGTCGACTAGTTTCGTACCACAGATGTCATTGGCAGTGGCATCCCCACCAGTAGCAATGTCCGTCAGAACGATCGGAGCACCTGCTGAGGCAGCTAAGGATGAAGCAACGAGAGAGTCAATCAAGTGTGCATCTGTCCCGTTAGCAACATAGATCTTATTATAATTATAACCTAGAGTGTCGATCACTACTTTATTCGTAGCGAAGCGATCTGGACCTGCGAGACGAGTGGCACCAGCGATGTCTTTAACAAGGGTAGGTCCACCGATAACATATACTTTGGAACTTGCAAGGGTTTCAGCACTTGGAAGGGTTCCATCGGGATTAGCCACGATGATTGAGTAATTATTAGCGGCTGCATATGAAGCTACAGACAAAGCATCCGCCAAAGCATCATAACCAACTACGAAGGACCCAGCAGGACTGGTCAGTTTAGAATTGATAACTGCTGCTGTACCAATACGATCAGATCCTTTAAGCGGTGTGGCTGTAACTCCAGGCATTGCGTTCACTTGGTTGACGACAGCTTGACTGATTGCTCCGACTACATATACGTTTATTATCTTCAGCTTAATCAGTTCAGCTTTAGTTACGTCAGATAGAGTGTTGTTGTCGGTCAATAAGATCGGGGAAGTCTTTCCTGCTAAGGGTGCTGCTGCTAAGGCATCCACCAAGTTAACATCTGCAGATGGGGCTATGATCGCCGTAGTGCTAGATACGAACCTATCGGCTACATTAACAGCAGTTCCGATTCTATCATTACCGTACAGTCGATCAGCTAATATCTCTACTTTGTATGTCGTTGTTTTCGCACCAACTGTGATGGTTAACACTTGGTCTTTTGCTAGTACCGCACTGTTGAAACCCGTAATATTCGAAGCAGTTATACTCAAAGGTTGGATACTATTATCACTGTAAGTTCCGGTTATTACTAATCCGGTAATATCAAGCGTATCCCCTACAGTATAGTTCAATTTAGAGGCTGGGGTTGCAATGGATATGCTTTGCAAAATACCTATAACTTTGAACGTATTGCCGTGTTTTGTAGCGTAATCTTTTGCGATAGATGGGTCATATCCTATAATCTTTGTTGCGGCTGGAATCACGGCTTGACTTGTGTCTAAATTATCAGATTTATCATTTATCATTGTTGTTGCTGAGTTAAATATAATAGTAGTTAAACCGCTATACTCAAAAGCACCTTCACCAATATTTGTTACTCCTGGAGGTATGCTTATACTAGTTAGACCTACGCAACATTCAAAAGCCCTGTCGCCTATATTTGTCACTTCTGGCGGTATGCTAATACTAGTTAATCTTGAGCAACCAGAGAAAGCACTATCACCAATATTTATTACTCCTGGCGGGATGCTAATATTAGTTAATCCGAAGCAACCCATGAAAGCCCGGTCGCTGATATCCGTTACTCCTGGCGGAATGCTAATACTAGTTAGTCCGTAGCAACCAGAGAAAGCCTCGTCACCGATACCCGTTACTCCTGGCGGTATCCTTATATTAGTTAATCCTGAGCAATACCCAAAAGCCCTATTGCCTATATTTACCACTCCTTGCGGTATGCTTACACTAGTTATGCCTTGAG
>OMOF01000474.1 GCA_900290375.1 Candidatus Desulfosporosinus infrequens | reverse complement strand
GTGGGGTTGCTTACCGTCAACGTTTCATTAGTCGTACTATACGATGGTATTGTGAAGCTCTGAGCCGTGCCCATGGTATTGCCAGCATAATTTGCCGTTACAGTATATGTTTGGCCTGCACTTAATGGTGCACTAATTGTATAAGTCAGTCCTCCGTCTGAAGTCGTTACCCCTGTAGTAGTTATCTGGTATCCCGAACTATTGAGAAGGGTAAAGTTGCTTGTAGTTAAACCATTCAGCGCTGAGCCTAATCCCACTGTAACTCCCGTCGTCGTGGGGTTGCTTACCGTCAACGTTTCATTAGTCGTACTATACGATGGTATTGTGAAGCTCTGAGCCGTGCCCATGGTATTGCCAGCATAATTTGCCGTTACAGTATATGTTTGGCCTGCACTTAATGGTGCACTAATTGTATAAGTCAGTCCTCCGTCTAAAGTGGTTACCCCTGTAGTAGTTATCTGATATCCCGAACTATTGAGAAGGGTAAAGTTGCTTGTAGTTAAACCATTCAGCGCTGAACCCAATCCCACTGTAACTCCCATCGTCGTAGGGTTGCTTACCGTCAACGACATAGTTGCCGGAGGTGTAACGACTGGAGTTGTGGTAGAACCTCCAAAAAGATCATTAACCTGAGTAACTACCGAATCAGGAACACCAGACGTTCCTCCAAGCACGTTAACTTGTGGGGTACTGCCCGTATTGCGAATGGTGATTAGATAGTCTTTAATCGATGGAGGCAACTGCTGGGATGTTGGATCAATCAACAAAATTGGTGCATTGTTCTGAGCCGCTAATGTACTTCCAGAAAGTGCATCGGCAAAATCAAGACCATTGGCGAGATAAATTTGCGTGGGGTTAGGATAAAATTTAGTCAAGATTTGCGATAAGGTTTCAAAGCGATCCTGACCACCAAACCGTTGTATTTGGGCACTAGGAGCAGCACTTTGCAACGCGGTTTGGACTGAATCGTGCAATACGCCTCCACCACCAACTATGTAGATATTGGTGGGTTGATCTGTAGAGACAAAATTTTGGGCTGTTTCCGATAATTGATTAGGCCCGCTCAAGAGAATAGGCCAGCCTTTACTAGCAGCAAGCGAAGCGACACCTAGTGCATCAGGAAAATCATTACCGCTGGCGATGATTACAGGCGTTCCATGACTAACAGCGAGGTTATTAACAATGAGGGAGTCTGTGTCAAAACGGTCCTTGCCACCTATTCGCTTCACATGATAACCAGCAGTATTTAACCATTGGTCAACTTGTTGGTTGATTACGCCCACTCCACCAACAATCGTGACAGTTCCTCCGGCTGCCATGTGGTTTTTGATATAGTCCAAACCGACTTGTGAATCGTTCACGCCAGAGCCTACGAGGATGATCGATGCTTTAAGTTTTGCAGCCAGCGTACTCGCTGATAAAGCATCTGGGAAACTAGTAGCCGAGGCAAGGACTACATTTTGTACTTGTTGTCCCTGGTATTCTTGCTGGGCGATAGCCGTAGACGTTTGGAACCGATCATTGCCAGAATACCGATTGTAATGAGGTCTAGCTTGGGCGCTTCCGGCCAAGGTAAAGATGAGTAGAGTACTTGTCATAGCCAACGTAGTTAATTTAGCCTTCTTTTTCAAATCATTGACCTCCTTGATTTTTTTATTTAAGTAACAAATTATTGTCCCAAAAGTGTATACGTCTGACACTTTAGTTTTTAGGGGGACTAATTTAAGAAACCTATGTCCTTTCGTTGTTTTATGCCATATTTTTTGATCTTATTTTCTACACTACTCCTAAGTTTTGTAGAAAATAAGATCAACCTATTAAGGAGTAATCAAGAATTCATTTAATTTTTCTATAAGGTAAAAAATTTACTAATAATTCCTAAAATTAGGTTATATTGTTAAGACAGTGTAATACATGCTCTCATTCAAATACAATTACGATCTTTATCGCACTTTTCAACGCAAAAACGAAAATGCGTTGGCGAGAAATCTTCTATCTTCTCTACCAACGCATTACTCACTTTCTGGAAATCCCGCATGTGTAAGTTACATTAGTGATGATAGCTCTGTGCGGGCGGATTAGCAAGTCGATTATTTCCAGTGAATAGAAAAGTAGTTTATTTACGATCTCACTATCCCTAAAGTTATTGAATATGAGTTAAAGGGCTATTCATTATGATAATACGACACAATAATGCGACAGATTTTTACTAACTTGGGATGTACAATTAAAATTAATGACGGATATTCTCCCAAAATCGGAGGTTGATAGTTTGGACTTTAGCCATGCAGAATTGTTTCATTTACAGAACACAGCTATGACCGATCTGACTATGACAGAAGAGCAACCTATAGAAAAAACTGCTGAGGATGGAAGACATTTTGTTGATAACTTGTCTGGTTTTCAGATGCCTAGTGGGGAATACGCATGTGATGCGTCCGCTAACGATGTAACAAATAGTATAAAAGAACAGAAGAGGTTAACGGGAGCAAAAGAAAGATTTAGAAAAATATTTCAGTTAGGTCCCCTTATGATGGCCATCCTTCGAAAGTCTGATTATCGATATATAGATGTTAATGATCGGTTCTTGGAAGAAAGGAATTATACCCTTGTAGATGTTATAGGCAAAACGCCCGTCGAAATGGGGGTACCTGAAATTGAATTTAACAAAATCATAGAAACCATTGAGCTACACGGATCAGTACAAAACATTGAATCTACACTAGTAACGAAATTCGGTTCGATAGGTACAACAATTCTTTCCGCTGAAACGATACAAATTGACGACCAAGAATGCATTCTGTTAGCGTATAATGACGTGACTGAAATGAAACGAATGCAAGCAGAAAGGGTCGAACAACTCAGCAAACTCTTAGCATTAGAGGCGGACCTATCCCATAGTAATAAATTCATAGCAGATATTGTAGATAATATGTCAGACGTTTTCTATGTTCTAGATAATCAATGGCGTTTTACGTTTGTCAATAATAAAGCGACGGAGTTATTGTTAAAAACAAGAGAAGAGCTTTTAGGTAATGTTTTATGGGAAGTAATCCCGAAAACACGAGGAACTAATCTCGAACTCAATTATTTGAAAGCGAAGAATGATGGTTTAACAATGACTTTTGAGTATCTTAGCGTTTTACATAAAGACACTTGGTATCAAGTTACGGCATACCCCTCTGAGTTTGGCTTATCAATTTACCATACCGATATTACTGAAAGAAAATTAATGCATGAGAAACTGATTAAAGCACAAGAAGAAATGCTTTCTGTACTCGAAAGTATGACAGATTGTTTTTATGCCCTGGATCGGGATCTGCAATTCACTTATATAAATCGCGCAGGAAAAATAGCCTTCGGAAGATCGCAAGAAGATTTGTTAGGCAAAAAAATTACAGAAGTGATTAAGGTTAATGATACTGCTCTGCAGTACTATCATAAAGTTTTAAGTGAAAAGCGGCCAGTTACTTTTGAAAGCGTTTCCGAGGCTTTAGGTAATAAATCGTTAGAGATAAGTGTTTATCCTTCGGAAACTGGACTGACATGTTACTTCCGGGATATTACGAGCCGTAAGTTAGCAGAAAACGAAATGGCAAGACTTGACCGTCTCAACCTAGTCGGACAATTGGCTGCCGGAATCGGACATGAAATTAGGAATCCCATGACTACGGTGCGTGGTTATCTCCAATTATTAGGTGAAAAGCCTGATTGCGCAGCCCGGAAGCCTACTTTCGATTTGATGATTTCGGAACTGGATCGTGCAAATTCAATTATCACAGAATTTCTCTCCCTATCTCAAATAAAACAGACAAAACTGGAATCCCAAAACCTTAACGCTATAATCAATCATTTATTTCCTCTTTTAGAGGCCGACGCTTTTACCCAAAATAAGCAAATTACTTTCATCCCAGGGGATATTCCCAATCTAGAACTAAATGGAAAAGAAATCTCCCAACTTGTTCTAAATTTAACCCTTAATGGACTTGCAGCGATGCTGGAAAGAGGTTGTCTAACTATTAAAAGTTATTTACAAGATGGTACGGTTGTACTGGCAATTGTGGATGAGGGATGTGGTATTCCGCCAGAAAATCTCAAGAAAATAGGAACGCCCTTCTTTACTACTAAAGATGATGGAACCGGTTTAGGTCTAGCAACATGCTACAAAATTATTGAATCGCATAAAGCCAAGGTCCACATAGAGTCTAGTTCTAGTGGAACAACCTTCTCAATAATTTTTCCCAAGGAACAAGATAAAAACGAAACGATCGCGCCAAACTACCTCTCGCCATATTTCTTGAGAAGATCCATTAATACTACTTAAAGAAGCCACTCTTAGAGATTCGCCTTTTCATTTCTATTATGTGTCAGGTCGAAAGGCCGAGAATATCATGTAATATGCTGGAAAGGAGGATACGCCAATGTTATTATTTGGTGCTGGTATCGGTATCGTAGTTATTGCTATTCTTGTGCTTATTTCTATGGGCTTAGTATTTTAATCCCAGATCTTTGCCCTTAATTCTATCTCCTGCCACAATATAATCAGCCCTTCCTTTTGAGGAGGGCTGATTACTTAATTCCTATATTAGTTTAGAAATGCTTACCTTGGTTCTGATAGTTTAGTCTTGATAAGCGGGAGCATCACAATAGGTTTTGTACGCTCGGCGCTGGTTAATAAACACGTCGTGCTCCCATATATATAGATGTCCAATACGGTCCTATTGGGTAGATCGTGACACCTTCCGATGATGAAGCATTTATAAACTCACTGTTCCCTATGTATATACCTACGTGACTTACTACGCCAGGAGTGTCAGTTGCAAAAAATATTAAATCTCCGGGTTGCAGATTAGCAAAAGCAATGGCTGTTCCAGTTTTAGCTTGATCAGCTGAAACTCTTGGTAATGTTATTCCATTAGCTGCAAATACAAATTGTGTGAACCCTGAACAATCAAATCCGGCTGGAGTGGTTCCACCCCATAAGTATGGAACTCCTAGGTATGTTTCTGCTGTCGCTATAATTGAGTTTGTTTTTCTAGGGCGCTGAGCCGCAGCTACTGCAGCTTCTTCTGCCGTATAGGCAGTGTTCAGCGCTACTGCAGTTAATGGACCGAATACGCCATCAGAAGTTAATTTCTTAGATGTTTGAAAAGTTTTTAAAGCTTGTTGAGTTAGGATTCCGAATACGCCATCGATTGTTCCTGGGTTTAATCCTACATAACTAAGTTCTGCTTGTAGTGTAGATACCTCAGATCCAGTTGATCCAAGTTTTAATGTAGTATCTCCAAGAGCTGCTTGTGTAATTGTTGGCATTGCTAGTGTAAAAATTAGTACGAATATTACTAAGATGAGTTTCTTCTTCATTGATTAATTTCAATCCTTTCCGCATGTTTATTAGGCCAACTAAATTAATTATGATGTTTTATGTAGATGGCTTAGTTTATTATCGTAAAGCTAAGAAAGATAATCAATGCACAAAATATTACATTGCTATATGGAACCTGACATAAAAGGTACATCACGCTCTTCGAGCACGTTCTTGGNNTTTTTCCAACAGACATTTTAAAATCTTTATTCTCATAATTTTTCTTTAAAAATAATTGGACGCCTCATAAAGGAAAATTCTATTATTAATCGAAGTATTTTATTAATGGTAAATTATAGAATACGAAGCAACCTGGGACTAAAAGCCGGAGACATTATTCTATTACATTGGGTACCAAGAAGCAGAAAGAGCAGCTTACCACTTATGGGTAAACTGCTCTTCTACTTCTTATTATGTAATCACCTGCCGCTCCAAATGACATTAGTTCATAGATTCTGTGACTATTATTCGGGCAATTGGTCCTAGGTTATTTTCTTAGAGCAGTGCTCGGGATCTTATCTTTATGATTAACCACTTTCTACGCTACAACGAAAACCTATCAGGTATATTTGAGTAGTTGTTTTTAGGGCGATAGTTGAAGCGCTGCCATCTGTTCCTGCCAAGCAAAGCGGTTGCTCGTCCCTCAGCCGTTGTATTAATTAATGGTGGAAACTAACTTTTTTGGCAGAATTTAATACTGGATTATTCTTTAAGTGCTCAAATTCCTTACATAAATCTCGAAGCAGTAAAAACACCATATCACGACTAACACCGTACCGAATTAAAATACGTTGTACGGTAATATTCTGGCGATTGCTTGGAAGTGGATAGGAAGCGATTTGCCAACCATGCATTCTTAAACGATCAGAAAGATCATAAAGTGAAAATCCAATTTCAT
>OMOF01000365.1 GCA_900290375.1 Candidatus Desulfosporosinus infrequens | reverse complement strand
TTTTCCAAAGCTAAGAAAAATCAGCTTATTAAAATCACTAGCGTTGCATAAAATTGATGATCATTTGTCAAGTTGCGCCTTGCTTCAATATACAGCATAAATCGTTGAAAGCATGCGTTATTACGCCTAAAACCCTGTATTTTAACGCAAAAAGCCTTATAATTAGAGATGGAGTAGTTCTTGTCCAAATCTAACTATAAGGAAAGATCAAAATGCAGGACAAGAATACCACGGAAACCACATTTTTTCAATTGTTACAACCTATTTTAGATCAAAATCTTTGGCAAAAAATCAGTGAGACGGTTGAGTCCGTCGATAAGTATGTTAAGAAGTTAAAAACCGTTCAACTAGTTCAACTGGTTATGAATGCTGAAATGAAACAATTTACCAGTTTGAAAGAGATCAGCAACAGTTTAGACAATGATGCTTACGCTAAAGCCATTCATCTGGAATCCATTAGTACCTCCCAGATTTCTCGTCGATTCAGAGAAATGTCAACCGATGTCGCAGGTATTATCCATAAAAGCGTTGTGCAAAAGTTAGGCTTAAAACTAGGTTACAATGCCCTACGTCAGTCGCTAGGACGTCTCTATTTAATTGATGCATCGACTATTACTCTTTGCTTGTCTCAATACTTATGGGCTGACTTTAGAAAGACAAAGGGTGGCGTGAAGCTTCATCAACGTATTCGATTTGATGGCGATCCGATCCCGGATGCCGCAACCATCACAGTTGCTCGCAAATCCGACAAAAGCCAACTTGAGTTTTTGATTGTCGTGGATGAGGATGCCTTAAATGTTTTTGATAGGGGATATCTGCATTATAAGCAGTTTGACTATTATAGCGGGAACGGCATCCGTTTCGTCACTCGATTAAAAAATAACGCCTGTGTTGAAGTGCTTCGTGAACTTGAAGTTGACGAGGAGAGCGTCATTGAAGAAGACCTCGTCGTACGTCTAGGTAAAGGGAAAAATCGTATGGAACATGACCTGAGGCTCGTGATCACTAAGGATACAGAAGGAAAAGCCGTCATGATTCTAACCAATGATTTCAACATAACGGCGGAAGAGATTGGAGACATTTACCGCTACCGTTGGCAAATCGAACTATTCTTCAAGTGGATCAAACAACATCTGACGATAAAGCATTTGTTTGGCAAAAGTAAAGCCGCAGTCGTTAATCAATTGCTCATCGCCTTAATCACATATTGTTTGATGATGTTGATCAAGTATAAAGTAGCCTATCGAGGTTCGTTGCTAGATATCCAGCGACTCCTTAGAGAGTGTATATATGAGCCCTTCACCTCATTCGTTCAAAAACTTCATAGGAATGGCAAGCCCACAAAAGGACGTCAAAGACAAGAATCTGAACGAGTCTACGAAGAAACGATGAATCGAGTACTTTCTGGAGAGATGGATGACCTAATTCATAGCACAGAGATTCTTTAAACACCCAAACCAATATATGTGAAAAATGTGGATAAGGACTACACCTTAGGTGGTGGTCGACTTCCTCAGTGCGAGAAATAATGACTGGATGTATGTACCAAATAAGGGCTATAATTACTTGATGAAAATGATCCATTTACCCTCTTGACATAGACAAATTATTTTAATGCAACGCTAGTGATTTTATTTATAAATATTTTGGGTCAAGTTCAACTAGTTCATGATAAACATCCTTACGTCGATCTGCTAGAAAAAAAGTTTCTCGCATAGAAG
>OMOF01000218.1 GCA_900290375.1 Candidatus Desulfosporosinus infrequens | reverse complement strand
GACCAAGTGAAAAGTAAAACAGCGATTCAGCTAAATTCTCTTGTATGAGCTCTAAAATCTATCCTAGGCCAGAGGGCTGCCAGAGTTGTACTTAGTCTTAACCTTCATGGATGAAACATGATATACTGTTTTAAATGATCCAACTGGGATGAGGAGGTGAGATGGTGAGCAAAGCTAAGCCGGATGCTAATGATCTGCGCCGCTCGATCGGATACACTATGATTACCTTTCTGAGCGTATTTATTTTTTTCCCCGTGTTATGGTTTGTTCATTTATTTAACCAGGATCTAGGGCTTTATATGCGTTGGGGCATCTGTTCAGCTTTCCTTGTCGTTTTTAATATCCTTTATTATTATTGGGAATACCCTCAGGACTGGTTCAAGAATTTACTGGCTTTGGTTGGAATCAATCTGCTCATTTTAATTGCTGAGTATTTTTGGCTAATTCAGAGCATGGGTTGACTGGAGAGAAATATTATTTCGTTTTGTGGTTATATTAATTGTGTCGCTCAAAATACTAACCATGGTTTCCCGTATTGGGGTGTCGCCAAGCGGTAAGGCACCAGACTTTGACTCTGGCATTCGTTGGTTCGAATCCAGCCACCCCAGCCATCGATCTATGGAAAAACAATAACTTGTAATAACGGGGAAAGTGTGATATTATTTCTTCTGTTGCTACTATTATTACAATTTTGCGGGAGTGGCGGAACTGGCAGACGCACTGGATTTAGGTTCCAGCGGGTAACCGTGCAGGTTCAAGTCCTGTCTCCCGCACCATTAATGCCAAGAGTTTGAGGATAAACTGAGAAATCAGTTTATCCTTTTTGATTTTTTCAAGGGTACGCACTAGATAAAGAGATCACTTTATTTACCATGTGTAATACGAATTAAATAATCACAGAATACTTAATGAAAGGAGAAGTGATTGCAATGGCTAAAATAAAAGATAGGGATACTCTTTCGATCGTCTCAGGACTTATCGGATTTACAGGGCTTATACTTGTCGATTTCGCCTCAAAACGTGCGGGTATATCTAAAAGGTCATATAAGGAAGCCGCCGCAGGGGTTTTTGTTTCAAAGAGTGAAGCGACGAGTGTAAGAGGGAAAACTCTCGGGTTAATTATGACTGCCGCTGTGAGCATTATAGGAGCCAATATTATTGTTAAGCGCATGTCACAATCTGGGCGAGATAAACTTTTATCTAAAGGGATTGTATCTGGAATTACAATGGGGGCAATAGCGACAGCTCTTCCAAGCCTTGCTCCTCAAAATAAGGTTAAACCAAAAGATGCGGCAAGTAATCTGTCTCACGTTTTCAGTAATATTATCTATGGTCTACTTACTACCGTTGCGGCTGCCAAATTAGGGCATGATTCACTGTATGACGTACCCCCTCAAAACGATTATTTACAGCCAACTGAGCAAACAAGTGAACAACAGAAATTAGCTCCTGCTGCACGGTAATGCTTAGGATCTCTCGTCTGAATAATGAGGGATCCTATTTCTTATTGTCCCATATAGCATTAACCGAAGGGAGAATGACATCTCAAGCCTCAAGTAATGCTTGGTTTATTATATAAATTATGGTAATATATGTAATAAGACAATGCGTAAATAGATTATTGGTTTCTAACCAACCTCTAGGGTATTTTGAAGAAAGAAAAGAGGTGAACCACCTGGTCTAAGGTTAGTGTAAGCTACCGCTTTGTTTAGTCGACAGAGTAAAATATTGGATGGCAAGACGATCTGATATTTTGAAACCAGGTACAAGCTTGGAATCTTATGCCAAATTGAGGGAAAATTTATATAATTATAAGAATGGCTATTATTTATCTAAAAACGATCCGTTATTTTGGAGAAAGCTTTTAAACAGGTTACCTGAAAATGAAGAAGCTATGTACCATGTAGGGTTAGAATTAGAAAATGAAGCAAAAATCCATTTGACTAAATATTATACGACAAAAGTTCATAAGTTTTTGCTTTTGTATCGCAAAGTAATCAAACAGTCTTTTGATTTATTAAGTCAATCTTTTAATAAGGGGTTTTTCACGGCAAGATTTGATGTGCTTAGAATGGAACGTGAAATGATTTTAGCAGACTTGAAAATATTATCACTCAAAGATAATTCTAAATTTGAAAAGAATGATGTCTACTTAGCGGCCTTGTTTATTATTGCTATTATCACAGCTGTTTTAGCTACCCTCTTTATTATTTACTCAGGAGCGAATATTACTAATTATGCTAACAACAATTATACTTATATGTTGCCGTATGAAGTAATCGACAAAAAGCCTACGATCGCTCTGGGAGTGAATTATAAATCAATAACCATTAACGTAAAAAGAGGGATAAGTAAAAAAGTATTGGTTAATGAACTAGTTGATAATCTAAAAAAAGAATATGAAAAAGATGCCAGCGCTCCAAAGCAAATTATAGCAGTAGATGAAAACAGCGAAGAAATCGGCATGGCCCTCTGGCCAGGTGGAGGTAAAAATATAGACGTATATGTTTATCCAGCAGACGGTTTAGCCGTTAGTGATAATAAGGGCTATCAACTATGGGAGACCACGACAGTGGTTAGAAGTGCTTTATATCAATATGTTAAGAAAAACGGATATCTGCCTAAGGATTTAAATGATCTTACGCAACCTTTTCCTAATAATTATTTAACAGACTTACCTAAAGATCCATACAAATTGAATAATAAGGTCACCACCACTCCTAATGGAGATGGAGGGTGGCTTTTTTCCTCTATAGAGATGGCTCCTCAAAGTGATTTGATTTCTGTCGTCAAGGAGGCAGTAAAGCCTAATATCTCAAATAGTGTTGATATTCCATTTGAACCGTTGTCTATTTCAATCGACAAGGAAAATCATAGCCTATCTGTTATGGCGGGAGGGCAAATAATTCGTAGATATTCTGTTGCAGTAGGTAAAGACGATACAACGCCAGAAGGAGATCTGGAGATTTCCAAAAAAGTCATGAATCCAGATAAATTTGTTCCCAAATCGGATAATGTGTATGGAACAAGAGCAATGGAATTGTCAAATTTAAATTATGCTGTCCACGGCACGAATACGCCGTCTAGTGTGGGTAAAGATGTTTCTCAAGGTTGTATTAGACTAAATAATACAGATATGGAAGATTTATACGCCATAATACCGCTCAATACATATGTTAATATATTTAAGAGTCCTGTCCTTCCAAAGGAGTTTGCTAATATAGATCTCGCCAATCAAGATCTATACAATCATTCGGATAACTCAAAAGAAGATAATGCTAAAATATACCATTGGGGCGGTTAGCGCACTAGCAGACCTTGTCTAATATGCTTTAGACGATGGCGAAGGTGTAGACAAGCTGTAAAGAAGTAGGGTGTACGCTGGGACTAAGTCTCAGCGTACTTATTGATTTAGAGAATATTTTGCAAATTAGGCTTCTCTGAATCGGAAATATGATCAACCTGGAGTTTCAACGTCGTCACTTCTGCTAGCGAAAGTGAAATATCTTGAGTGGCAATGTATTTTTCTAAACGGTTCATGCTAAGGTCGATATTGTCGATTTCTTGATGATCGAGGAGGACGGTCCACCAAGTTTTGTTGTTTTCCCAGCGTATTTGGGCGGTGTTTAATTCTTTTTGAGCGACTTTCCATTTTTGGGTGGAGATTGATTGTTCAACTATCTCAAGCTGAGTCCCCAAAGCCAGGCTCGTCGTCTGAAGATACCGATAGGTCGTCCAAGAACCGCCTAATAATAGCAGGACGATGATGATAATGGCGGGAACTTTTGTTCAATTACTGCTTTGCCTGGACAAAAAGTGTTTCGGAAGAATCGAGGCTTGCCAAGAAGACCTCTTCGATCTTGTTAATCGATTGTTTCTGAAGTTCCCTTTTTAACCAATTAAGGTCTTTATTACTTTGCTGCAAGTTTGTATTATTTAGTTTACCGTCCATGATCAGGGTTAAGGGTAATCCTTCGAACTGGGTTGTGATATGAAAATCTTCTGGAATGGTTGGCCTTTTTTGCGATTTTGGAAAGACGCTTAATTGTCCGTTAGTTTCTAAAACAGCAAACTCGACGTCAGCGATGTTCGGGACATTCTTGATGCGCAGTTCCTCGAGCAGGTCGGTTAAGTTATAACGATTTTTCCTCAATTCATCTTCTAAGATTCTTCCTCGTTGGATGAGGATACTTGGCGAACCACAAATAATTGTCCTAGCTGTTTCGCTTTTTAAGGAAACCCAAGCTAAAGTCAGACTTGTTAAGAGAAGAACAAGAATGGGAACGATGCCGCTGAGGAGCGGAATACCAATATTCTCACTGGGTATCGCTGCAAGTTCGGAAATCATGATGATGACAACTAGCTCAAAAGGCTGTAATTGACCGATTTCTCTTTTTCCCATCAAACGAAGGGCAACAATGACCAGGGTGTAGAGAATAAGGGTCCTGATCACAACAATGATCATATTTTTTCTCCTTTCATAGCATAATTGGGTAGCTTTTTGTACAGGTTATTTTACCCGGTATGATGAGAGTTATCCCCCATAATTTGGTGAATTGTCTATTTCACGCTATAATAGTCGTTAAACAGATCTTGTGCGCTATCTTTTACTCTTAAGAGAGAGGAATTTTAAAATAAGGGGGTTTGCGTGTGGAGCAACTAAATGTATTGATCTTTTCGGCTTCGTTTGGCGCAGGGCATGTGCGAGCGGCTGAAGCAGTTATTGAGGCATTGCGTTCTAAGGAGCCAAACGTTAAAATTACACATTTGGACTTTGGGGCGTTTCTTAGTAAGACGTTTAATGCGGTCATTAAGAGCACTTATATTGAACTGATTAAATATACTCCCAAACTATGGGGGAAATTTTACTATCGTACGTCTAAAATCCCCCCGGGTTCTGTATTTCAACGGTTTTTAAATGGCATAGGTCGACGCGAATTTATAAAATTAATTCAGGTGTTGCAACCTGATCTTGTGATTTGTACTTATCCGACAGTTGCTGGGGTCTTGGCACAGCAGAGACTTAAAGGGATCTTAAATGTTCCGCTGATTACCATTGTGACTGACTATGCAGTACACAGCCAATGGATCCATCCAGGGGTTGACCTTTATATTGTAGGGTGTGAGAGTGTTTACGAGGGATTGGTTGCGCGAGGAATTAGTCCCAGCTCGATTCGGATTACGGGGATTCCCGTGAGTCCAAAGTTCGAATCGAAACTAGATCGAGAAGAAATATTAAAAAAGCTCGACTTGAAACCCCATCTTCCGACGGTCCTGGTCATGGGAGGAGCGTATGGTGTTTTAGGTGGAGCGAAGTGGATCTGCAAAATTCTAGTAGAAACGAATTTCCCCGTGCAAAGTATTTTCGTTTGCGGACAAGATGAGAAACTTTATAAAGCGCTCGATCATTTAATCGAGGAGGGTAAAAATCCGGTGGCACGTTTTGGTTATGTAAGAAACGTCGAGGAATTGATGAGTGCTGCGGATATGATTATTACGAAAGCTGGTGGTTTAACAGTCTCTGAGGCGTTGACAAAACGGTTGCCTTTGGTCATTTTCAGACCGATACCTGGACAGGAAGAGGAAAACGCAATCTATCTAGAAGGGATTGGGGCAGGCAGGGCGGCGAGGAACGAAGAAGAATTAGAAAAAATAATCTTCGCACTCCTGAAACATCCGAAGGACTTAGAGCGAATGCGTCGGGCGGCCGGCAATGCGGTACACGGTCGGGCGGCCGAACAAGCGGTTGAGGGTATGTTTCAGCTTCTGGAAAAGCGTCAGAATACGCAAAGGATTGTTTAGTAATGAGCTTGGCATATTTGCTCTTGAGCTTTGTTCTGGGGGGAGTAGCTTTATATACAGTCATTCCCGATTTGTTTTTACACCGCCTAGGAATCGGAAGTTGGAAACGCCAATTTAGCCCAGGTGTTGTCCTAACCTTTGATGACGGGCCCGATCCGGTCTTTACTCCACGGATCCTTAAGGTCTTAAAAACTTACCACGTTTGTGCTACTTTTTTTGTGGTTGCAGAAAAGGCGAAAAAGTATCCGGAACTGATTCGACAGATGAAAGATGAAGGGCATCTGATCGGGGTGCACTCGCTCAATCATCGCTATGCTTGGTTTACCTCCCCCTGGAAGACTGCGCGGGAATGGACGGAAAGTGTCCGTATTCTAGAGCAGCTGACAGAGACTAAAATAACCTGGATGCGCCCACCGTGGGGGACATTTAACCTGATGACTTGGTGGTGGCTCAAGCGACATAAGATGCGAGCTGTGTTATGGAACGCTGAAGGGCATGACTGGGAGGCGCGGCGCTCACCAGAAGAAATCACGGAACGGATTCTAAAGAATATTAATGAAGGCACGATCGTAGTTTTGCATGACTGCGGTGGAGAAATCAGTGCTCGAGAAAACTCGATTATGGCCTTGGAGCGGTTGTGTGTACAGATTGTTCAGGAACGGAAACTGCCCTTAGTCCCTTTGGGATTTCCAGATTGGTCGATCGGGCAAAGAATTGCGTTTCGGACCTGGGAAAAGTGGGAGCATTACTATGCCAGGAGCCACCATGTCGAACGCATTAATGCCATAAATATCTTCCGTTTAGAAAAAAGCACGTATGACGGACCACACCTTTATGCCGAAGATGGACAGCTGTTGGCCGCCAAAGGAGACCTTGTGGCGGAGATTCACCTCGATAATATTCGGCTGCAGGCTCAAGGGCGGGATGTGCAGAAAACTGCACTTAAGGCCTTGCGTCAAATCCGCGTTTCGTTGCCGGATCTGGTCCAGTATGTGGCTAAAGACGAGAGCTATGACAACATCAAGGTTTTTGTGGCTGAAACGTTACTGCACCGCGGGGTGAAAGGGTTCGGATTTACGGTACAGGATTTGCCAGATACCCGGAAAAGCCAAGGGATTGCTAAGTTGCAGAAGATGATTATGCGTATTTATCATCCTGCCGGAAAAAATCGCAAAAATGAACGACTTGGAAATAAGACGATGTTGGTGTGGATTAGCAGAGAGAAACTTCTGCAATTTGATTACGAGAAGTAAGTCTGGTATAATTGGTTAGCAAATTTGTTGGATTTGGCCCTTAAAGATTGTCAATGAAATGTTGACTCATAAAAGGGGGGGAACGAAATGTTCCCCCGTTTCGGGTGCTATCAGGGTGCAACCAAGGACTTCCACTGGCGTAGTTTTTTCTCACATCACGGTGCCGGGCCCTCCGTGGCCAGCGTGTGCTTGTGCGCAAGCAAGTTTTAGTGTTTTAATTTAAGATGTATATGGCTTTTAGTAGGGGTTTGTAGTCTTGAAAAATCGGTAAGACTATCGAGGTACCCACAGCTGCCTTGCACATAGAGTAAATAGTGTTTTAAGGGGGAGAATATATGTTAGTTTCAGTTGAAAAAGCAGAAAAAAATATTGTCGCTTTGGAAGTAGCCGTTGATGCGGAAAAATTTGTCCTTGCGGTGGGTCAAGCTGCAAAGAGTTTGTCTAAGAAGGTAAATGTTCCAGGGTTTCGTAAAGGTAAAGCCCCCCGTCGCATGGTGGAGCTTCATTTAGGTAAGGAAGCCCTTTATGATGAAGCATTGGATCATTTAATTGGACCCGCCTACGCAGAAGCGGTTGTAGAAAGTGGTATCGAGCCGGTAGATCGTCCGGAAGTAGACTTAGTACAAATCGAAGAGGGAAAAGACCTGATTTTCAAAGCAAAAGTGAGTGTCAAACCTGAGGTTGAACTCGGGGAATATAAAGGTCTTAAGATTGAACAAGATGCCGTCAGCATAACCGATGAGCAGGTTATGCAAGAAATGAAAAAGAAACAAGAACAACATGCCCGCCTGATTACTCTGGAAGTCGGCGCGGTGCAAGAGGACGATACTGTAACCATTGACTTTGAAGGATTGAAAGATGGTGTTCCTTTCGCGGGCGGAAAATCAGCGAATTATGAGCTTGTGATCGGTTCGGGTACTTTTATTCCAGGTTTTGAAGAAGGTTTAATCGGAGTTGAAGTTGGACAACATGTTGATGTCAACGTTACCTTCCCGGATGAATATCATAGTGCAGAGCTAGCAGGGCAGCAGGCTGTCTTTAAAACGGACATTAAGAAAATTCAACGCAAAGAATATTCGGCACTGGATGATGAATTTGCCAAAGATGTCAGTGAATTTGAAACTCTGGATGAATTGAAAACCGACTTGCGGAATAAATTATTAAAGCAGGGTGAAGCACAGGCTAAAACAGAGCAGCTTAAGGTGATCGTCACTAAAGTGGTTGACAATGCCAGCATCGAGATTCCTGACGTTATGGTTAATGAAAGGATCAAAGTATTGGTGGAGGATTTAAGTCGTAATCTCACTCAGCAGGGAATGACAATTGAACAATATTACCAGTATACCAGCTCGAGTGAGGAAATTATCATGGAGCGTCTACGTCCGCAAGCGGTAGAAAGTGTCAAAACTGATTTAGTTTTAGAAGCTATTGCTAAAGCAGAAGGAATTGAGGTCACGGAAGACGAATTAAACGAAGAGATTAAAAAACTTGGTGAGCAATATAAACAAGATGCTCAATTGCTCAAACAGACCCTCATTGCGCGTGGGGAGCTTGGGTTCTATAAACAAAGTTTGGTCAGTGAAAAGACGGTCAACTTTTTAGTAGAACAGAACGCATAAGAGTAACGCTTTGGGGGGAAATTCTGAGGTATAGAGGTGAGAGGATGGCAAAGTACACTGACGACAAGAATCAACTAAAGTGTTCATTTTGCGGTAAGACTCAGGAACAGGTCAAGAAATTGGTTGCCGGTCCAGGTGTTTACATTTGTGATGAATGTATAGAACTCTGCAATGAGATTATCGAAGAAGAGTTGACTGACGACCTAGGCGTTGAAATCGGAGATATCCTGAAACCAAAAGAGATTCGGGCGATTATTGATCAATACGTTATTGGTCAAGAGCCAGCGAAAAAGGCCCTTTCTGTGGCAGTTTACAACCATTACAAACGGATTAACATGGGTATGAAGATTGATGATGTTGAATTGCAAAAGTCGAACATCATTATGCTGGGGCCCACTGGTTCAGGAAAAACTTTGCTGGCCTCGACTCTAGCTAAAGTTCTTAATGTTCCCTTTGCTATTGCGGATGCCACTTCACTCACAGAAGCAGGTTATGTTGGTGAAGACGTCGAGAATATCCTTCTCAAATTGATCCAAGCTGCTGATTATGATGTCGAGAAAGCGGAAAAGGGTATTATTTATATCGACGAAATCGATAAGATTGCCCGCAAGTCTGAAAACCCCTCGATTACACGGGATGTATCTGGAGAAGGAGTTCAGCAGGCGTTGCTGAAGATTCTGGAAGGAACGGTTGCTAGTGTGCCCCCGCAAGGTGGCCGCAAACATCCTCACCAGGAATTTATTCAATTGGATACCACCAATATTTTATTTATTGTCGGCGGAGCGTTTGACGGGATTGAAAAAATTATTCAAAACCGGTCAGGACAAAAAACGATGGGCTTTGGCGCCAATATTCAAAACAAAAGTGATAGGAAACTTGGCGAAGTTTTAAAAGATATTTTGCCAGCAGACCTTCAGAAATTCGGGCTGATCCCTGAATTTGTTGGACGTTTACCGGTGATTGTAACTCTTGAGGCGTTAGATGAACCAGCGTTGGTTCGCATTCTAACTGAACCTAAAAATGCTTTGGTCAAGCAATACCAAAAGCTGATGGAGCTTGACGGTGTAACTTTGGAGTTCAAAGAAGCGGCACTGGACTCTATCGCAACTGAAGCAATTCGGCGGAATACTGGGGCACGTGGACTGAGGGCGATTGTGGAGGAGCTCATGCTCAATGTGATGTATGATTTACCTTCGCGTAATGATGTTACTAAATGCGTCATCACCCAAGAAGTGGTCTTAAAGAAAGAAGAGCCTCTGCTAGTTATGACTGATAAAGTTAAAAAAGGCAAAAAAGAAGAGTCGGCGTAGGCGATCTTCGAAGTTCGTGGTTCGTAGTTCGAACCACGAAGTCCGGAGGAAGAATGACGCACAACCGTCTAGACTTTCGGTTGAGTTTGCTATGCTTCATGGGGAGTTTAGGCATATGAAAGGAAATAACAAGTCCAAGATGCCGTGGATATTTTACGTCAGACAAGGAGGTATTTCTCCAGAGGTCAGACGACAGAGGCCTGAGATCAGAAAGGGAATACCCCAATCTGACATATCCGGCTTCTGACCTCTGACCTCCGAGTTTAGGTGAACATGCCGACGCAGTATGACACAAAATAGACTGGCAGACTGACTGGTTATTTTCTTGAATGTGCCTTAGTTAAAGCTCCGTATGAAGTAGTAGCCTCAATGATAAATGACACTGGAGTAGCTGAAGAGCGTCTCTGGTGTTTTTTATTTAATAAATCCTTGTCAATTAGCATGTTTTAATTTCCACCTTGTGGCAATACTAACATAAGTGAGATTGCACAGGACAAGGAGGAATAAAAGACATGAATGGACTCAGCGGTGTTTTAATGGTAGTTCAGCTGGTTTTCGCCGTTGTTATCGGACTATATTTTTGGGGGTTGCTCAAATCCCAACAAGGTAATAAATCCTCGGTTGAACGAGAATCGCGCAAGGAACTGGAGAAATTACAAAAATTGCGTAAGATTGCGTTAACCACCCCTTTGTCCGAAAAAACTCGTCCAGTACATTTTAATGAGATTATCGGACAAAAAGAGGGGATCAAAGCCTTACGGGCTGCTTTATGTGGCCCGAACCCACAGCATGTGCTGATTTATGGAGCTCCCGGTGTGGGAAAAACTGCTGCAGCGCGCTTAATCTTGGAAGAAGCCAAAAAAAATACTCTTTCTCCGTTTAAGGAAAACGCCCAATTTACAGAAATTGATGGAGCCACAGCACGCTTTGATGAACGGGGGATCGCTGATCCTTTGATCGGTTCAGTTCATGATCCAATTTACCAAGGGGCTGGAGCCATGGGCTTAGCAGGAATCCCACAACCTAAACAAGGAGCGGTCACCAAAGCACATGGCGGAATTCTATTTATCGATGAAATTGGAGAACTTCATCCGATCCAGATTAATAAGCTTTTAAAAGTCTTAGAGGATCGCAAAGTGATTCTCGAAAGCGCCTATTATAGCTCTGAAGATGCCAATATTCCTCAACATATACATGATATTTTTCAAAATGGCCTTCCAGCAGACTTCCGTCTGGTGGGGGCGACGACCCGCAGTCCTGAAGAAATTCCGCCCGCCATTCGTTCACGGTGCATGGAAGTCTATTTTCGGGGTTTGCTGCCCGATGAAATTGCGGAAATTGCTCAGGTGGCCGCGGCAAAGATGGAAATGCCGATTACTCAGGCGGCGATTGAGGTCATCAAACAGTTTGCTGCTAATGGCCGGGAAGCCGTCAATATGGTCCAGTTAGCTGCTGGGGTAGCTTTAACCGATCAGTTAGCTCAGGTTGACGTGGATATTGTGGAATGGGTTGTGACAACCGGGCAATATGTACCCCGACCCGACAGAAAAGTGCCGTTTGAAGCTAGTATTGGGGTGGTTAATGGTCTAGCTGTATATGGACCCAATATGGGAATGTTGCTGGAGTTGGAAGTGACCGCCCTTCCGGTGGCTCAGGGAACAGGTGAACTTTTGGTGACTGGAATTGTCGAGGAAGAAGAACAAGGGCGCGAAGGGAAGAAAACTCGACGTAAGAGCATGGCACGAAGTTCAGTTGAAAATGTTCTAACTGTCGTAAGGCGGCAATTGGGGATTGAACCTCGGAATTTTGACATTCACGTAAATTTTCCGGGTGGCGCGCCGGTCGATGGACCCTCCGCTGGGATTGCTATTGCGACAGCAACTATCTCTGCGATTCGGCAGCAAAAGGTGGATAATTATCTGGCTATGACTGGGGAACTTTCCATCCGTGGAGGGGTTAAACCTGTCGGCGGTGTGGCTGCCAAGATCGAAGCAGCGAAGCAGGCCGGATGCAAACGGGTGCTGATTCCCAAGGAAAACTGGCAGGAACGCTTTGCGGAATTTAACGGTGAGATCGAGATCATCCCGGTGGAAGAGCTCTCTCAAGTTTTAGACTTCTCTCTAGCTGCGGAAATTAAACTTGAAAAAATAGAGATGCGTCCTCCACTTGAAGAAGTTTTAAGTCGCTTGGATTTTGCAGTCAACAAGGTGGCAACCAACGTAGTTGCTAATTTGCCTGAACGAGGCAAAACATGTTAGAATAGTTCATGATAAGTTTGGCACACTAGTTCTAGTGTGTCTTTTTACGCTTAATGGTTTGGTGCAAGCCGGATTTGTGTTATTTTTTCAATAGGGGGGATATCAGTGATGAAAGAACGCGAATTACCATTACTCCCGTTACGTGGGATTTTAGTTTTCCCGTACATGGTTATTCACCTGGATGTCGGCAGGGAACGTTCCATGGCTGCGATCGAGGAGGCTATGCTTGGTGATCGAATTATTCTTTTGGCTTCCCAAAAGGAGACAGAGATTGATGCGCCGAATCCAGAGGATATGTACGAAATGGGTACCGTAGCTGAAATTAAGCAGCTCTTAAAACTTCCAGGAGGCACTATGCGTGTCTTAGTTGAAGGGGTTTCGCGAGGGCGGATACTTGAATTTCTGGATGAAAAACGATATTTTAAAGTGCGTGTTGAAGAACTACCTGAGGAAAAGAAAACACGCACGCCGGAAATAGAAACCTTAATTCGGGGTATGACCCATCAGTTTGAGGAATATGCCAAACTTGGCAAACGTGTTCCCGTCGAAACCTTGGGAACGCTTTTAGCGGTGGATGAGCCGGGTCAATTGGCGGATATTGTGGCTTCGCACCTTAATCTTAAAGTACCGGATAAGCAAACGATCTTGGAAGCGATGGCAGTTGAGGTGCGTTTAGAACGTTTGACGGAACTCATCATGCGCGAGATCGAGATCATGGAATTGGAACGACGTATTGGTCAACGAGTACGTAAGCAGATGGATAAAGCACAAAAGGAATACTATTTAAGGGAACAAATGAAGGCTATCCAGAAAGAACTGGGCGATAAAGATGAACGTCTGGTTGAGGCGGAGGAATATCGGGAAAAAGTGGCCAAAGCAAAGTGCCCCAAGCCGGTCGAGCAAAAAGCACTTAAAGAAATTGAACGTCTCGAAAAAATGCCTCCCTCCTCTGCAGAAGGCACCGTAGTGCGGACTTACTTAGACTGGCTGCTTGCACTGCCGTGGGGGAAGTCCTCCAAGGACAAAATTGATTTGATAAAGGCCGAGAATATTTTAAACGAGGATCACTACGGTTTAGAGAAAATTAAGGAGCGGATACTGGAGTTTTTGGCGATCCGGAAACTGACTCCGAAAATGAAAAGTCCGATTCTTTGCTTAGTTGGTCCGCCAGGGGTAGGTAAGACGTCCTTAGCTAAATCGATCGCTAGAGCCTTGGATCGTAAATTTGTGCGCATGTCCTTGGGTGGGTTACGTGATGAGGCTGAGATCAGGGGACACCGCCGCACCTATATTGGAGCTTTACCTGGACGGATTATTCAGGGGGTTCGGACGGCAGGTACTCGTAATTCAGTATTCCTGCTTGATGAGATTGATAAGATGACGTCAGATTTCCGTGGGGATCCGGCTTCGGCCCTGCTAGAGGTGCTGGATCCTGAGCAAAACAGTACCTTCAC
>OMOF01000396.1 GCA_900290375.1 Candidatus Desulfosporosinus infrequens | reverse complement strand
GGCAGTTTCTGGTAAGTCATTTAGTCGTATGTAATCTAACTGAATATTCAGCTGAATATCGGGCATATAATTGTCTACCTGCTTTAACACAGGAAAAAACCTCCTCTGCTTATTACTCACTAATTTATCCAATTCCTAATATAATAACCGCTAGTTCAATAAATATCCGACTTTTAACTATATATCTTACCTTTTCTCCTCACTCACAATTGAGTTATCCCCTTGGCTTAGACTTAGATTGTACAAACGATGAATTATTTTCTAGCAGGTTCTTAATATTCTAATGTGGGGAAATATGTCGGACCAATAACAACTTTGGAATAACTAAGTCAGAAGAAGCATAATAAAGAAGAAACTATTTTTTTAAAATGGAAGGTATTGGGAATAATATCTTGAATTTATAACCTGATATTGATTATACTGGAGGATGATTTGATGAGAAAATTCACTTTAATTGCCAGTTCACTTAATGAGGAAGGTGGACTTTGGTTAGCAGAAATACTCGAAGTTGAAGGGTGTACAACGCAAGGCAAGGATCTTTTAGAGGCAATCCAAAAAGCTGAAGAATTGAAAGATGCCATAATTACAATCAATGATCTCCAATTTAAAGAAGAGGACAAACAGGATGAGCAAAAGAACAACGATGCCAATGATGTTGTTGGGTATTATTTATCACATAAGAAAAAAGCCAACGGATCCATCTGCTCGGATATTGATGAAGTATTAGGGATTATTGAAAAATTTGACATCGAAGAAGATAGAGGAAACAAAGCATTTAGACGGCACCTAGGGATAATGATGACACATTTATCTCTGGCAGTATCGACTCTCAGTATAGGTCCCTGGACTATCCAGTCCAAATCAATGAAAAGTGAACTAGGCAAAGCACCCGAATGGGATGGCTGGAAGGACAAGCCCAAGGAAAATAAGGTATCGGCCTAGGTGAACCTCGATTCAAACTTCATCGCTGGGACTATGTTAACTCGGCGTGCTCAAGTACAAAAACACAAGTATTTAAGAAAAACCGAGGCTGCGGTCCTTTTATTATTCACGTATATCAGATTAGTAGGGGCACGATGCATCGTGCCCCTACTAATCTGATATACGTGAATATTTGTCTTTCATGCTTCTATAAGTGCAATTTCGCAAGTATAAGGATACCCTGAAAACTTATACTTTCTAATACTTTCGAACAAGTCCATGGAATACCATAATTATCCTATATATTATGATGTTATTTAATTGCAGGCTCAATCTCAAAAACTGTAAAGCGCACTTCAACATTATTCTTAGCTTCAATTAGCAAGCATACATCTTCATTTTTTGGTGTATAATTAACGACAATAATATCATCTAAATTAATCCAAAAGACTCCCATGTCAGCCCCCCATACAGAAACCTTATCATCTGCAAAGTCAATATTTACTACGATTCCAAAGTCCACCATACATTCTATAACACAAGAAACTTCTATACATTTCAAGTTCTTGCCTAGAAATTTCTCTTTAAGAAATTTTACAAATTCAATTTTCGCTGTTAAAGTTAACATTTATTATTCTCTCCTATCAGTATGGATTCTAAATTCGGAATAAGCTTTGATCAATTATACATGACAACGCTGACATTATACACATTGTCCTGTATAATTATGTGAAGATCAAGATTTGAAGGGTAAACTAAATAAATAACCAGAAGCGGGCCGGACCGGATACCGGCGATGAAGGAGGAACTCCTATGCAATGCACTCTCGAACAGCAAGAGCGAGTAAACCAAATGAAAGCCAAGGCCCAAGCAAACATGAAACAACTTCTTGACTTTGTCCTCAATGACCCTAAAGTAAGCTTTTTCATAGTCACGGACGATAACATTCGAGTTTCAATCGAAAATGTCTCAATTAAACAAAATGGCCTCGGGGCAATTATTTTTACTGATACCTGTAATGCAGAACTAAAGCTGCACAGAGTAGACCTAGATGAAGAGGAACTTGATCCCGATACGCGTAGCTTAAGCCTGATTGACTCACACACTAAGAAACCTATAGGTTCGCTACTCAAGCATGGGGGAAATGCTTTTTAACTTCAGGCACATTCAAGTAAATAACTAGTCAGTATACCTTGGATATTTTGTGTCATATGCCTTAAAGGAGTGCTTTACCTTGTTCATCAAGATTAAGCACTCCTTTGATTTTAAACTAAAGTCAGGAAATATAAGTTTCTAGAGGCCTAAAGTACCGCTAGGCGACCGCTAGCCAGGACAGCGCCTTCCCATAGTCGAGGTTTTATTAACCTTGCCGCGTTTTAAGATAGTCGGGATTGGGCATTGTGATATAAATTCAGAAATGAGTCTAATAATTGACTAAGGTGAATGACTTCAGGGTCGATAAGAGGCTTATTTTGAGCTAGTGAATTTAATTTTTCTCGCAAATTTTCAATCAAGTATAATATTAACATAGAATTCATGGCCAAGTTCACTTCCAAACCACTGTAAATATTCTCAAGGTCTAAACAACAAAATTCATATTATTTCAAAATGAAGCAAAAATCAATAGATTCGACAGGATTTGTTAAAATAGTCTATGATAATACCTTGCTAGCTTTCACTGGGCATTTCATACACCAAGTGACCGAAATAATTATAGAAATACAAATCCAGTAGTTGTATCACTTTGCATGGAATATTCAAATTTTTTTATATTCTATCAAATTTTCATATTTTTGTAAAAGAACGCAAGGATTATAATCAGACCATAAATTTGCTTATAACGATTATTTCCTTTATTTTGGGCAAACTTTTTCAACACAAATAAGCTCTGGTGGATTATTAATCTGGTTTGTAATATAAATATTGGCCACATTATAATCTTTTTGACTTAATATTGATGTAAGACTGTCTAAAGCCTCCTTTTCCTTTTTACCGTTTTCGTGCCCAGTATATATAACACATAGAATTATACCGTTTGGGCCCAATATCCCTAAACATTTCTGAAAAGCTTCTATAGTAGTTTCCTTCTTTGTAGTGATTTCATGATTTCCACCTGGAAGATATCCTAAATTAAATATTACTAATTTCACATTTTCTTTGACATATTTATCAATGTTTTGGTGACCATCATTAATTATTTCTGTCCTTTCGAGAAAATTCAATTCTTGGAGCTTTCTTTTTGTATTGCTAATTGCACCTTCTTGTACATCAAATGCATATACTTTCCCTTTTTCTCCAACCAAATGGCATAAAAATGCAGTATCGTGTCCATTTCCCATAGTACAATCAACCGCTATATCTCCATTACTCAATTTTAGTTTACATATTGTTTTTGATATTTCAATTGCATTCATAAATGTATTCCTCATGGATAAATGTTACTTTTTTGTTCTTTTTGCATTCGTTCTTTGATGCCTTCCAATTCAGTAAAGAACAAGCGAGCACACATACTCAACACTCCTTAAGTAACTAATTATTAGCACACAATCGC
>OMOF01000665.1 GCA_900290375.1 Candidatus Desulfosporosinus infrequens | reverse complement strand
GGCGACAGACATGCGGGAGACAGGCATTATTTTTCGAATATGGAAGAGATTGTTGTTGGGATTTTTGTTGCTGTGCATTTGTAGCTATTTTATCTGCGAAGTTGTGTAACTCACATTAGGCTAAAAATGCGAAGTTACCTAGGATTTATTCAAGGATAATCCGATATATACGCCAAATATGGATTTGAGAGAAGGATAATATGCTTGAAATAGTATTTAGCGATAGTGCATGTGGAAGTCTCAAAGTGGCACAGCATTATGGCGAGGGGGAATATCAAGATGGGTGTATTGGCGTTATCGTTAGTCACGCGGATGGAAGCAAGCCAACCAAAGAAGAAGTTGAAGCTGCCCGACGAAAAGCTAAGGAAAAGGCACGCTTAGCGTGGGAGAGTGCTACCCCCTTGGGTGGAAATACAGCAGACATCTATGGGTTTAACTTGGTGCTGAGCATTGGAGATATTTCGGAGAATCAGCCCGGTATCAAGCGGAAGCAGACTTTGGAACACTTATACAGCGTTTTTCCGAATGACGAAGGTCATCAGGCGGCTCAGAAAATGTTTAAAAGGATAAAAAAAGATCTGAAAACGGTTCAGGAACGCGCAGCAGTGGGAGAATCCCTTCGAATCTGGTACAGCAATCAGCCTGATGAAATGAATCTACAAGGCGAATGGCTTTGTGCAATCGATAACTCATATGGTACAGACTTAATCAATAAGTAGAATTAAAACTACTGATTATGTTTAATACCGGTTAGGCTAACAATTGTAAGTTTCCAAATCCCAATCTGAAGCATATCAATGGAGGTACTTATGGAACCAAGAAAACCGGTGATCGGCAGCAAGTACTGCCATTTCAAGAATAAAATGTACCAGTTGCTGGCGGTTGCCACCCATAGCGAAAATGAGGGAAACATGTTTTTGAGCGAAGTAGACCATGTGAAATACCCGGAGGTCATCCGAAAATATCGTTTTGAGCTGATGCAGGAGCCGGAACTCTGATGATGAAATTTGCACTGAACGAAAAATATTGCTGGGCAGATCAGTTGGGATCATCGGATCAGCCGGTGCCGCTGGTGATTTTGCTGTCAGGAGACGACTATGTGCAGCAACTGTCGGAAATAAGTGAAATGCTGTTGCCCCTGATCGAAGCTGGGGAGTGTCGGCCGTTTCTAATTACGGGATTCGGCCCCATCGACTGGAACCGGGACTTTACACCCTGGTATCTGGAAGGTACGGGCGGTCGGATTTTTGCTGGGAAAGCCGACGAAACACTGGACTTCATGAAAGATACCCTGCTGCCGGCGCTGCAGAGCCTTTATTCCCTCAACGGGGAAGTGTATCCGGTGGGCTATTCTCTAGGGGGACTGACGGCTTTCTATGCCCAATGCAGGTTGGGTTTTACTGGTTGCGGCAGCTGTTCCGGGTCGCTATGGTTTCCGGGATGGCTGGAATTTTTGCAGGAGCACAAGCCCTCCGGCAAAATATACCTGAGTTTAGGCGGCAAAGAGGAAAAGACCAAAGACCCATTAATGCGCGAAGTGGGCATAGCAACGCAGAAATCCAAAGAGCTAATTGTAAAATCCGCCAAAGTGACCTATGTAAAAGAGCCCGGCGGGCATTTTCGGGAAATACCCCAGAGAATCGGCAGGGCCATTTTATGGCTGCTGAAGGTGTAAAGATAAATCAATGCTAATTTCCTTTCCTGCGAAACGCTTATTTATTACCAACGTAAGATACAAGCATTTTGAATAGAGGAGAATCCTTGGTGGGTTAGTTATAAGTTTGGCCATCGCCCAATTTGTAGCATGGAATGATTCGAGAGCTATTTCAAATGGTACGCTTTTTGGTATTGTGCTTGGACTCGTTTTTTTGTATTCAAATCAATTCTGGATGTATGTAACACCAAAGAATAACGATTCGATATACGTTGCCGTCGCATAGTCTATATAGAGGTCAGACCAAGATCGCGGAGAATATTTTTGGGCAATGACGGACTCTGGTCATCATCGTTAGACAACAGTGTCTGCCTGGAAAACATGTTTCATAGCTCTCGATGCTAAAAGGAAGTCGAGGAAAGAAATGCTCACTGAACTACTTAAGTTAATTGTGGCTCATAAATGGGGAAAATATGTCTTTGAACCCTATCGAGAAGGAGACATTGATTTTGCCCTCGTGCCGAAGGAATTTGGTTTATACATACACGTTCCATTTTGCCAAAAACTTTGCCAGTTCTGTCCCTACAACAAAACTTTTTATAAATTGGAGCAGGCTGAAAGGTACTGTAAAGCCCTGTCCCAGGAATTGGAGCTATACAAGCCTTTTCTCCAAGGGAAAAAGATAGATTCCATCTATTTTGGTGGGGGAACGCCTACATTAATCGTGGACCAATTAGCGGAGTTGTTAGACAAGTTAAGAAAAAACATGGATTTCTCTGGGGATGTAGGTATCGAAGTTCATCCACGAGAAGGGACGGAAGAGAAGTTTCAGGAGCTCAGAAAAGCTGGGATCAATCTGGTATCTATTGGTGTTCAAAGTTTTAGTTCAGAAGCATTAGATTTTCTTGAAAGGGGATATGAGGTAGAGGAATGTCACCAGGCAGTAAAACGGGCCATGCAGGCGGGATTCACTACAGTTGATATTGACTTGATGTATAATATTCCGGGCCAAACCATTGCCGACATGGAAAGGGATTTGCACATTTGCTTGTCATACGGTGTCGACCAGGTATCTATATATCCTCTAATCGTCTTTCCACTCACCTCGCTACAGGCCCGTATTAAGGCATCCGGTCGTCATCGTTTCGGGGAATTCCAAGAATATAGCATACAAAAGAAGCTGGATCGGATAGCCCAGGAATATGGTTATCAGCGAACATCGATCTGGACATATGGTAAAAAAGGGGCTAAACGCTACACCTCAGTAACGAGAGAACGATTCCTTGGTTTAGGGGCGTCAGCTACGTCCCTTTATAGTATGTATTTTTACCTCAATACGTTTGATGTGGAAGAGTACATCAAAGCTATAGAGAATGGAAGAAAACCAATTAGTCTGGTTAACCATATGAATGATCGAGAACAGCAAGTGTTTTGGCTGTTTTGGCGGTGTTACGATATGAGTATTTCGCGCCAAAGATTTAGCGAGTTATTTGGGAAATCTTTGAACAAAGAGTTTAGATCGATGGTCAGTGGTTTAAAGATCCTAGGTTTGGCTAAAGAGCAAGGAGGCGATTTAAGACTCACCCAGTTGGGGGCTTTCTGTTATCACTTCGTTGAAAAACAGTATTCTTTACGCTACCTTAATAACCTCTGGGATGCTAGTATGCAAGAGCCTTGGCCAAAACGTTTGGAATTGTAGAGTGGGGGTTTAAGATGAACGCTTTAAAGTTTGCCTCATTGGCTCTTTCAGGGCTAAAAGCAATTTTAATCCCAAGTGCACCTCCAGTTTTGGCGACGATCATATTGACTGACCAATGTAATTTAAGTTGTCAGCATTGTGCTGTAGCCAATCAAGCAAATACTTTTGCTACTTACAGCGAAACCTTGGCTTTGATGAAGAAGTTGAAGGAAGAGGGAGTAAAGATCCTGTTCTTCTGCGGCGGAGAGGTTCTTCTCTGGCAGGATGGTGGGAAAACTATTCAGGATCTGGTTAGAATTGCCAAAGAGATGGGTTTTGTACTGGTTTGTGTTGTGACAAATGGCACTATAGCAGTGGATGTTCCGGAAGCAGATTCGGTATTCCTCAGCATCGACGGCTCAGCAAGAACGCACGATTTAATTAGAGGAGAGACTTTTTCCACGATCATGGAGAACCTTCAAGGAGTTAGCACAGACAATGTGGTCTTCTACATGGCTGTGAATAATCTTAATTATAATGAAATTAGCGAGGTTACTGAGCTAGCAAGCAAGCTGAAACCTGTCAAAGCTATCTCGTTTAATTTTCACACTCCCTATTCTGGAACTGAGGGGCTGAGCTTAAACCGAGAGCAGAAAGAACAGGCTGTAGCGACAATCAAGAAATTGATTAAAAGTGGGTACCCTGTTTTTAATCTACCCGTCGGCTTAGATCGTTATTTGCTGGGAAATTGGGAGCGTCCGTGCCGACAATGTGTTGTATATGAAGCGGGTCGGGAGTTCATATGCGGGCGATGCATTGAGATCCCAGGCTTGTGCGAAGAGTGTGGGTATTTATTTGCTGTGGAGTTTTCTTTATTATTGAAAGGCAACCCGCGAGCGATTTGGCAGATGTTGAGGGTTTACTTGAAATATAGTTAGTCAAAAAGGAAAGGAGGAAAAATGTGAGCTGGGCTGCACCTCGAAATATCCAAAGTTGTACATTTTTCTAGCGATAGAATTTCAAACTGGCGTTTGACAGTAGGAAAAATTTTAGAGTATAAATTAGAATACAATAACCGCTTTTCT
>OMOF01000220.1 GCA_900290375.1 Candidatus Desulfosporosinus infrequens | reverse complement strand
AGCTCATCAAGTTCGGCGCTTAATAGGTCAAAGTCCCACTCTGCCAACTCAGCAGTTTTGTTGTCAGCGAGCCTGAACGCTTTAATTTCTGCATAACTGAGATCATCAGCGATTAAGCAAGGGACTGTCTCCAACCCCAACTCGATCGCAGCCTTCAGACGGGTATGGCCAGCAACAATCTCGTGGTTTTTGTCCAAGACAATCGGGACTTTAAAACCAAACTGTTTAATCGATTCAGCGACGGCATGAATAGCGTTGCTATTGTCTCGTGGATTTTGTTTATACGGTTTTATGTCTTTGACACTAATCTCATGGATTTTCAAAGGTTTTAGCCCCCCTTATTTTGCTACATATAGAAATAGAGCCCAAATGCGGCTCTTCCAACTTTGTGCTCGAATCTTCACTATCGTCACCAAAGACCTTCACGGTCTCGATAAGCTTTTGAAATTCAAATCTCTGACGCTCAAGCTCCATCTTAATTGGGTTATCCGACCAGCCCCGTTCCTTATCCTTGTTTTTTAGCAATATAAAGCAAGCCGCAACATCTGGCGGGATGTACTTGTTGGTTTTTTCTGTAAATTTAACTTGTTTCCCATCAACATCTCGAATAGAAACCTTTGTCTCCTCATAGTTACTGCCCAGCGCTCGTTTGACAAGAGCATTCTCAATCTCGGTTATCAATACCTCTCTTCCTGCTTTTAGGGAATCAACTAACTCAATGTGTTGCTTCTTAAAATTGTTTAAGGCTTGCACACTAATTCCAAGATTCTTACAGATTTGAACTTCAGTTAAACCATCTCGCGCCCATTTTTTAATAAGCATGAGCTTTTCCTGTACTTGAGGCCATTTTGAGTGTGCGATAATTAACCACCTTCCTTCAAGCTATTATAAGAATACAACCTCTTTAGAGTGTGTTAGCTTTGACATTGTTCAGGATCGTTTTACACTTCATGCTTTCTTCCCACCTTTTTCTTCTGAATATGATTCGCGTATTAAACTGCCCTTTTAACCTCCCGGCAAGGCTGTTTTTCTTTTTCTGCCATATTAGTGTGGTTATAACCACACTAATATCCACACTAATAAAGGCAGTGTGGCACGTAAAACCCGCTTGTACCAACGGTTTCAGCGCCAAAACCACACTAACCCCACTAAATAAAGTATACATACACACCCTATATATTTCATAGATATTACTACTACTTTAATTAGGCTTTGACTACTCTTGGCCTTCTCCATACACACCCTATATATTTCATAGATATTACTACTACTCTACAGTGTCTCTATATAAATACTTATCACTGCTGTTCATGTGTAAAATAGTTATAACCCTTATTAAATATATTAGTGTGGTTAGTGTGGTTTATCTCTCGTAAGCCTTGATACATCAGGCTTTTTTCTGCCACACTAGCCAAAATCAGTGTGGTTGCTAGTGTGGTTATTAATAAATTAGTGTGGTTTTTTCACCCTAGAAACGTTTGATCAGCATAGCTAGATAGATCAATCTCTATGAAATCCCGCCTGATCTGCACGATATGCTCACGCCCACCGGCGAGTGACTTCCTAAAAGTCCTTCGCTTTTTTCCACCCTCCTCAATGGTGTAGAGATAACCGGCAATATCCATTTGATTCCAAAGCATGCGTTCAGTGATTGGCAAATGTCCACCACGCACTTTGTAGTAATTCGTGACTTCGTTGTATACAGTTCCGGGCAACAGATATACCCAATTGTCGTCAAACCACCCAGCAAATCCATCAGGAACGAGACCTTTGCCAAATTTAAAATCATTGGTGTGCAGCTTCTTGTTTGCTAATAGTTCGGTTAAACCCGCCCGGAACATCTCCAGAGGTGTTTCGCCCTCAATAGTCGCAGCTTGTTTTTCAGCAAGTTTAAGAAATATCTGCATTCCTTGGTTTAATATCTCTTTTGCTCCCGACTCACTGATAACCCCATTTTGCATCATAAATCTTAGCCCCCGTTCTAATCCTATGTCCAACCATGCGCAAACCTCAGGAATTCTTGCATGTTGACCGCCTTGCATCACCTGCTTTCTAAGTCTTAAAAAATCCGCTTTCAGTTCGGGTATGATTTTCTCAATGTCCAAGCTTTGGATATATCCTCTCATAGCTTGGCTTAATAATTCGGTAGATGACTGCATCCCGGTTAATATCTCAGTGTTGACTTGTCCCTTTTCCAGCTCAATGCCATAATATCTGGCTGCTGCACTCTGGCCGCCACTGGGGTGGTCCTCCCCCGTAACAATGCACAATCCCTGTGGAATTAGAGTTTGCTTAGCTGTTGCGTCAGCATTCAGTCGACCTCTACCCTTTCTGTCTCCATATCCCCTTAATAACATCTCAGCAATGCTCCGCATTTTTTGTGCCTCGAACTGGGAATGGCTTGGGTGATAGTCATCGACGACCAAGATGGAATCCTTTGTAAAAAAGCTCTTCCGCTCTAGAGCATTGGCCGTGTCCTTGAAACTAGCAGGTAAGTTTTTATTTGTGAAGTCTCCATAATGCGAGAGAAATAAAGCAGCTAATGTACTTTTCATACTTCCAGTGGTTCCACTTAGCCACATAATGAAAGACGGTTCATGTTTTGCTCTTTTCAAAGGTTCACACAGCGGGGCCAGGTATGTTAATGCAAAAAGGGGCAATGTAACCTCAAAAGGAGCAGATTCAATCGTTTTAAGTGAAGCCGTGGCAGCCGCTTGTAGGTCTGAAGCTACTTCAGTAAAAGTATAAGCATCTAGTCCCTCATCCTTTAAGTCAACGATGATAGATGAATCTCCTCCTATTGCTCCCCCAGCGTGTAGGTAGTACCATTTCCCCTCGATTTTCTTCCAACCTAAATGCCCATATTGCATTTCTGTGGGTGATTCCTTGCCTAAAAATTGTATAACAAAACGGACATGATCCTTATTACTTGCCCCTGGTCTGATGTTAGCTTTTGCTCCCCAGTTATCAACTGCCCACTGCATAGCTGTGAATTTATCAGAGGGTACTTTAATCTCATTGAGTTTATTTCCGCCAGTTGCGAGCCCTTCAACTTCAAACTTAAGTATCCGCTCTATCCCATTATCTTTAATGATCTGACGATTTACCCATGCAACGAAATCGGCCAAAGGGTATAAATAGGGCATGCCAGTTTGTTTTTCGGATTTTATTTCGCAGAGTTGGCCGTATTCGTTAACTGAATACCCCTCATCTAGTAGTATACCTCTTAGAGCACCATATGGGTCGCTTTTGCCGTGTTCTGACTGTTTCGCCATAGAAGGGGTGTTGAACGTCTCTTCTAATAGTATTGGCTTAACCTTTTCGTCTTTGCGGGCAAAAGTAAGCATTTCATTGTAACTTGGCTTTTTATTGGTCTCAACATCTTTTATTCCGTCCATATGGCCGAATTTGTGCAATCTCACTAAGTCGAATGCGTTAACTGTTAGCCCGCTGCATGGATCGGTGGAATGAAAGGAATGAGCCAATAAATCTTCAGATACTATAAATCCGCCGGAGCTACTACCGCCAGTAAATGTATACCGATCTGCATAGTTCTTAAACGGTTCATACTGGTCATGAATAAATTTCTCGATGGCTTCAGTGATTGAATAAGCCTTACAAAATGCCCCGATAATCCCGCTTTTTTTTCGGGGATCGTCAAGAGTCTTACGCTTGTCCCAGTGTTGTTGCCAGGGCTTGTCCGCTTCAGGATGTCGAGGCCACTGGGTAGGATCGTGCCAGTCTTCATATTCGTCTAAGATATCATTAACATTGAGGTCTGCGCCCTCGTGGATCTCCAGCACAGGGGTTGCGTCTTTTGAACAGCTCGGAAAATACATTAGCCGATTAGAGTCGAATGTTGTACTATCAAAGCGTTCTATCCCCAGCTGTGCAGCGATCTTCCTGCTGACAGCCTCATGCTCATCACAGTCCATCTCTCTATTTACAAAAAAGATTAACCTGTATTTCGGTTTCTCTGGCCGGTGGCTATGAGTTGAATAGATGACATGCCCGATACCCTCAAACTTTTTTTGGGTGACATCTAAGAAGTCCAACCCGGCAAAGTCGGCATCCAAAGTGATCAGGGTTCTGTCCGTGACATTGGTTTTTACTCGATTACCACCTTTGATAATACCCCCAACAAATGATTTCCCATTTTTAGTCTTATCACGTTCCTCTTTGCTCATGTTGTCATAATCCAGCATGGTTTCCTTTGTGCGCCTGACTTGTTTTATATGGCGTAAAAAATTGTGCTTACTCATCTGCTCGGGTTGCCAGTTAGTATCAAAACGATTCTTCCCCAGAGATATGATAAATTCTTGTCGCTGAGGAAATATCAAATTTTCCTTATTCATCAAATCTTTCGCCGTATCCGAAGATTGTGTAATGATTGAATCAGCCAATTAAAGATCGGAACCTTCCTTCAAACGCCCGACCGACCGCACCCGTCGGGTTTTTTCTTTGTCCAAAAATTAAAAGCCGTCTCATCTTGAGGCGACTTTTTTATGCTATTTGATCTAATTAAATCTTGCCGTCATTATCCTCGGACATAGCGTTATGTCTAAATCTGGGTAGTGGGGGATCGCTACAGAAGTTCATTGGAAGGAGTTCATTCTCATAGAGCCATGCACCTTACCTTAATAATTCTGAGCGGATGTTTTGCCATAGACTCTAAAAGTTTAGCCATGATTGAACTTTTCACGAGCGTAGTTTTTTATATCCTTCGTAATATCCACAAGCCATCTACTCTCTTCAACTTCCTGGGCCTTGTTTTCATCGTATGCCCCCATATCGGTGAATTTCATAATGCTATCCCTGACAAGTGTTTTCAGTTTCTCCGGATGCATTGCGTCCAATTCGTATGCTGTAGTACCGTGATTCTTAATAAATTTTTTTGACCTACGATCACTATTTTTAATTGGAACCGGGTTTTTCTGAATTGTATTGAAGTGTTCAGGATTAAGCCCGCATCTGTAATAATCTATGCCATCTAGTCCAAGTTCATCTTTCATTGTTTGCATTGCGGCATGTATCATATTTTCCCCAGACGGATCCCAATCACCAAAGTATAAAATTGTAGGCGTTTGACCATATCCCATAGCTTCAACTGCCCTTGCGTAGAATTGGGTCTGGAACGTGATTGATCCATACCCTTTGCGCACAATGACTCGCCGACAGAACTCGTCAGCTACAGGTTTAACTAGGCTTAATAACGCAGCTTTTTCAATCCATACTTCTATATGTCGCGGTTGTTTCTGTGCCATACACCGTGAGTATCCATAGTCTAAGTATTTCAATTTCAAATCAATAAAACTTTCGGCATCTGTGTATCCTTCTTTCCTGGTTATAATCCGGTGTTCATCAATAACGACATCATGATTAATTTTCCCATCTATTCGCATCCACTTAAGTACGCGACCTAGTGCGGCATAAACATCAACTTGCCCTGTCTTTCCTTCGTACTGTCGTTGCCAGTGTGGTGCATCGGTATAGTGTAATAGTTGATAAAATATCTGCCTCTCTGTCATAGGGAGATATTCTTTAAATTCTTCTAAAACTTTCATAATATCGACTGATCGGGCCGTATTCTGCTTTGTCCAAACCCAATTACTACGTTTTGAACGTTCAAGTTCCAGTTTCAATATAACCACTTTACTTTCAATTAATTATTTTCACCTATACTGACTTCATATCACAAACTTACATTCCTCATTGGAACACATGCAATATTCACAACGATATTAAGATCATTCTTTTACACCTCTGGGTTCTTCTTTGCCCCAAAATTAAAAACCGGGCGTTCCCGGTTAACTATTTATGCGCGAGTAATACATTTTTCAAATCAATTACTCGCCTTAATAAAATTTCTCGATCTGGCTCGATACTACCGTTACGAAGCTCACATTTTGTTTCACTTATCGCAAAATCCAAAAAACTTTTATCAATTTTATCGAATATGCTCACAGGGATATCGTTCGTGATTTTTTGTGCCTGTGCTTTAAGCTGATGCTCTAACTGTCTCTTTTCTTTTCTTTTTTCACGCTGTTGCTGCCTACGATCCTGCACGCTGACATACTCCTCCCTTTATTGGATTACCTACTTTTTGGATCCCAGGGATAAAATTCCCTACTCCAGCAGTAGACGAATGGATTACTTCACCCTCGAAACATCAACTACTTCGAAAAGTTCACTAAAAGGCTTTTCGAAAAAGTCGCAAAATCTCCTCGCTGTCTTTGGTCGTGGATTAACCCTACCACTCTCAATGAGAGAGTATGAGGCTGTATTTAGACCAATCTTCTTACTTACTTCTGACTGATTGTAACCTTGTTCAATCCTTGCCTTTTGAAGATTAAATGTCTTTACTTTTATCATTTTAAACTAACTCCTCCCATCTCTTCGCAATATGAAATATTTTTATAAATTAATTATCGCATATTGCGGTAATATTGTTTTCATTATACTTCCAATCTCGCAATACATCAAATATAATTATATTGCGATTCGCGTTGCTTTATTTTACAATTTGTGATAGATTTAGGTTAAAAATATGAAGGGGTACTTGAAATGAAAACTATTTTATCAAAAAGGTTAAAGAGTTTAAGGGTAGGGAAGGGTAAAAGCCAGAAAGAAGTGGTTCAAGACTTAAAAATAAACCAGACAACATTGTCTGGTTATGAAAGTGGTTACAGAGAACTTAAGCTTGAGATGTTAAATAAATTTGCTCAATACTATGGTGTAACTGTTGATTACCTTACCGGAAATAGCAATTATGAGAATGACATCCAGAAATCTCTTTCTGGAGCCCTTGCTGACATACTTGGAGTGCCATCTGAATCTATCAGTGGCAGAATGGATTTATTTGATAAGTATTTCGATATAATAAAGATATCAATTCACCCATACCTATCTACGGG
>OMOF01000767.1 GCA_900290375.1 Candidatus Desulfosporosinus infrequens | reverse complement strand
TAGCGAACGCAACTAATGTTGCCATACGCCGTTCATATGGCATCCTTTCAATGATTTGTGCTCTAGCCATTGAAACATAACGGGATAAAACACCTATCTTTCCGATAGGTATCCTAGATATGTTCCATTGATAGGCTCCGATTGAATAAATCGTTTTGAACCGTTCAATTGCTTTCAAAAATCCTATAGGAGACTCATGTGTTACAGGTTGGCGAAGGCTTTCTAAACCGGTTTTATTTTTATCATCTACCATAAGCAAATTTTCAAGAATTTCACGCTGATTAGTGTCTGGAAGAGAAGCAAGTTTATGCCATAACCTTGAGGTTGCACGCTCACGAATCTGAGATATAAGCCTTTCTAAAACTGTAGCACCAGGTAATAATATTTTTTGTCCTATGCATCTATCGAAAGCAAGGTTAAAAAGAATACCTGGATGTTCAGATGATAACCAAAAGTGATTATATAACCAACGAATTAGTCTCAAGTGATAAGGTTGCTCCGTAAAATCGTGATATCCGTAAGTCTCTTTTATTTCAAGTTTGTGGCTCCAATGGGTTTTAGAAGTTTGATATAAAGCTAATACACTATCACTTATATTGAGCTGGCTAGATAAATAATGTATAACATTAGAGGGCACATCAATTGGATTCGTAAGAAAAGCCCCTAAAAATCGCACTGTTCCAAGCTGTAATGCGAATCCCAAATGATTGTGTTCCCCTTTTCGTCTAAAAATAAGGAGTTTATCTTGATCATCAAGTAGAAAGTATTTTGCTAATTGGTCTGATGTTAGTTCTTCACAAAACTTACCGTATTTTTCCTTTTGTTGATGTGTTAGAAATCCAGCGGGCACTAAAAACATCTCCTCGAAAACGACGGTTTTTAATAATATTATTTTTTAACATNNTGCTATCATAATTACTATCAAAAACAAATTTACACAAACTACCGTTTATGATAACATTATCACGAACAGGGGGTAGTTTCAATGAATATAAATTATGTCTATGGTTATGCAAGAGTAAGTACCCAGCAGCAAGAATTAATACGTCAATTGGATATGCTTAAACAATATAATTGCACTGAGATTTTAACCGAAAAAATATCAGGTACGAAAGCCGATCGTCCTGAATTAAACCGTTTAAAAGATAAAATAAGACCGGGTGACACTTTAATTATAGAAAGCTTTTCAAGATTAGGAAGGAGTACAAAAGACCTTATCGAACTGGCGGAGTACTTTGAAAATAAAGGTGTTAAGTTGATGAGTATTAAGGAGAACTTCGATACCAACACGCCACAGGGGAAATTAATGCTCACTGTATTTCAGGCATTCAGTCAATTTGAAAGAGACCTTATAGCTCAAAGAACCAGAGAAGGCTTGAATAGTGCACGGGCCAGAGGTAGAAAAGGCGGTCGTCCAAAAGTAAAAGAAAAGAACATTGAAAAAGCTTTGAAACTATATGATTCAAAAGAGTATAGTGTAAGCGAAATTGTTGTAATGTCCGGTATAAGCCAAGCGACACTATATCGTTATATACAAAAAAAGAAATTGGGAATGTAAATAATTTTGATTCTTCCAATGAAGCTGCTGCTAGTCGCCATAAACTTGGTTTAATATGGTAATTATATTGCTGTTTCTGTCCCATTACTACATAACCACCTATATGGGCTAAGATCATAGAGGACTTCTTCATTAAAAGATTTTCTCACTTGAGTGTAATCGTGTAAAACTCGAGTTAAGGCAAAAACATTATAAATAATTAGACAGTTGGATATCAAGTGATTGTATTTGATGAACTTTCGTTGCCGTTCACGGTCGTTTTCTCCGATTATGCCATCACTTCCAAACGATAGCCACTTTGTAAAGGCGTTGAAGGATTCGTT
>OMOF01000007.1 GCA_900290375.1 Candidatus Desulfosporosinus infrequens | reverse complement strand
TTAGGTCAAGCCCTCGACCTATTAGTACCAGTCAGCTCCACACCTCACGGTGCTTCCACACCTGGCCTATCAACCTGATAATCTTTCAGGGGTCTTACCAGCTTATGCTGTGGGAAATCTCATCTTGAGGTCGGTTTCGCGCTTAGATGCTTTCAGCGCTTATCCGCTCCGAATATAGCTACCCAGCGGTGCCTCTGGCGAGACAACTGGTACACCAGTGATTCGTCCATCCCGGTCCTCTCGTACTAGGGACAGATCCTCTCAAATTTCCTGCGCCTGCGACGGATAGGGACCGAACTGTCTCACGACGTTCTGAACCCAGCTCACGTACCGCTTTAATGGGCGAACAGCCCAACCCTTGGGACCTACTACAGCCCCAGGATGCGATGAGCCGACATCGAGGTGCCAAACCTCCCCGTCGATATGGACTCTTGGGGGAGATAAGCCTGTTATCCCCAGGGTAGCTTTTATCCGTTGAGCGATGGCCCTTCCACTCGGTACCACCGGATCACTAAGCCCGACTTTCGTCCCTGCTCGACTTGTTGGTCTCGCAGTCAAGCTCCCTTATGCCTTTACACTCTGCGCGCGATTTCCAACCGCGCTGAGGGAACCTTTGGGCGCCTCCGTTACTCTTTAGGAGGCGACCGCCCCAGTCAAACTGCCCACCTGATACTGTCCCCAACCCCGCTTCAGGGGCCTAGGTTAGAACTTCAGTACAAAAAGAGTGGTATCCCACCGTCGACTCCACCAAGGCTGGCGCCCTAGCTTCTCTGTCTCCCACCTATCCTGTACATTTTATACCAAAATCCAATGTCAAGCTACAGTAAAGCTCCATGGGGTCTTTCTGTCCTGTCGCAGGTAACCCGCATCTTCACGGGTATTACAATTTCGCCGAGTCCCTCGTCGAGACAGTGTCCAGATCGTTACACCTTTCGTGCGGGTCAGAACTTACCTGACAAGGAATTTCGCTACCTTAGGACCGTTATAGTTACGGCCGCCGTTTACTGGGGCTTCAATTCAAAGCTTCGCCTTGCGACTAACCTCTCCTCTTAACCTTCCAGCACCGGGCAGGTGTCAGCCCCTATACATCTCCTTGCGGATTAGCAGGGACCTGTGTTTTTGTTAAACAGTCGCCTGGACCATTTCTCTGCGGCTCTTGTTGCCAAGAGCGCCCCTTCTCCCGAAGTTACGGGGCTATTTTGCCGAGTTCCTTAACGAGGGTTTTCTCGCGCGCCTTAGGATTCTCACCCCATCTACCTGTGTCGGTTTACGGTACGGGCACCTAATCACTCACTAGAGGTTTTTCTTGACAGCATGGAGTCGGTTACTTCGCTACTAATTTTCGCTCCCCGTCACGCCTCAGATACTCGCAGGGCGGATTTGCCTACCCTACATCCTACTCGCTTGGGCCAACTCAACCAACGGTTGGCTTAACCTATCCTTCTGTGTCGCCCCATTGCTCAAACATTTTTAGGTGGTACTGGAATCTCAACCAGTTGTCCATCACCTACGCCTTTCGGCCTCGGCTTAGGTCCCGACTTACCCTGGGCGGACGAGCCTTCCCCAGGAAACCTTAGATTTTCGGCGGACAAGATTCTCACTTGTCTTTTCGCATACTCATACCGGCATTCTCACTTCTAAACGCTCCACTAGTCCTCACGGTCTACCTTCCCTGCATTTAGAACGCTCCCCTACCCCTTACAGCAAGCTGTAAAGCCATAGCTTCGGTGATACACTTGAGCCCCGTTACATTTTCGGCGCAGAACCACTCGACCAGTGAGCTATTACGCACTCTTTAAATGGTGGCTGCTTCTAAGCCAACATCCTGGTTGTCTGTGCAATTCCACATCCTTTCCCACTTAGTGTATACTTTGGGACCTTAGCTGATGGTCTGGGCTGTTTCCCTTTCGACTATGAAGCTTATCCCCCACAGTCTGACTCCCGATCTAAATCTAATGGCATTCGGAGTTTGATAAGGTTCGGTAACCTGGTAAGGCCCCTAGCCTATTCAGTGCTCTACCGCCATTAGTCATCAATCGAGGCTAGCCCTAAAGCTATTTCGGGGAGAACCAGCTATCTCCGTGTTCGATTGGCATTTCACCCCTACCCACAGCTCATCCCCTGCCTTTTCAACGACAGTGAGTTCGGGCCTCCAGTAGGTTTTACCCCACCTTCACCCTGGCCATGGGTAGATCACACGGTTTCGGGTCTACAGCATGTAACTCGTCGCCCTTTTCAGACTCGCTTTCGCTTCGGCTCCAGCTTCTCGCCTTAACCTCGCTACATACCGTAACTCGCCGGTTCATTCTACAAAAGGCACGCTATCACACTAATAAAAAGTGCTATAACTGCTTGTAAGCGCACGGTTTCAGGTTCTCTTTCACTCCTCTTCCGAGGTGCTTTTCACCTTTCCCTCACGGTACTTGTTCGCTATCGGTCGCTAAGAAGTATTTAGCCTTGGGAGGTGGTCCTCCCTGTTTCCCACGGGGTTTCACGTGTCCCGCGGTACTCAGGAT
>OMOF01000790.1 GCA_900290375.1 Candidatus Desulfosporosinus infrequens | reverse complement strand
TTGTGCGTCTTTGTGGCGCTCAGTTATAATACCATTTTCAGTGTGTGTTGTCAACTATTATTTCAACACTTTCTTCCGACCTTCTCCAAGGGTATCACTGTGAAAAGCAACAATGATTGTACTACTACCCTATAATAAAGATCAACACTTTTTCAATCAAACGTCCCTTATTAGAAATGAATCTAAAAACACTCCAATTAGATCTGGAGTGTTTTTAGCTATATTATTCAACTTCTTTAGCTATTCTATTCAACTTCTTGAATGATCGGTAAAATCATAGGTCGACGACGAGTTTTTTCGTAAAGCTGTTTACTCAAGGCGTCTCGAATTTGACTTTTTAACACAGCCCATTCTGTAATCCTATTCTCGCGACACCGCGCCATCGTCTGCCTTACTTTTTGTTTGGCATCGTCTAACATAGACTCTGACTCACGAACATAAACAAATCCACGCGTTACGACATCCGGTCCCGCGACAATCGCCCCGCTAGAACGGCTTATAGTCATGACAACGATCAGAATACCATCCTGAGAGAGCTGTTTTCGATCCCGTAAGACAATATTACCTACATCTCCAACACCCAATCCGTCAATCAAGACTTTGCCTGCCGTAACCTTACCGCCTAAAGCAGCACCATGGCGTGTGAACTCAACGATCCCTCCGTTTTCCGAGACAAAAATGTTTTCGCGTAAAACACCGAGTTGTTCTGCCAATTGAGCATGTTTAATTAACATGCGATACTCTCCGTGAACTGGCATAAAATATTTCGGTCGAACCATATTTAGCATTAATTTTTGCTCTTCCTGGCTGGCGTGGCCCGATACATGCATTCCATCTGCCGATTCATAGATAACATTCGCACCAAGCTTAAATAGTTGGTCTACGGTTTTGGCCACTGATTTCTCATTACCTGGAATCGGNNTCCAGGTTGAATCGCTACATGCCTATGGTCATGGTTAGCCNNTCAGAGCAGACATCGGTTCTCCCTGACTCCCCGTTGTTAGAATACAGGCTTGATTTCCCGGTAGACCTATAATTTCGTCGATTTCAACAAGCGTTCCCTCAGGAATATCAAGATACCCCAGTTCTTCCGCAATACCAACGATATTAACCATACTTCGTCCCACAACTGCCACTTTACGATTTGTATTAACAGCAGAAGTGATAGCCTGTTGGAGACGATAGACGTTTGAAGCAAAGCTGGCAAGAATCACACGATCCTTAGCATTACTAAAAGCCTCATCGATCATGTTGCCAACATTTCTTTCCGACGGCGTAAAGCCAGTTCTTTCGACATTAGTACTGTCTGACATTAGGCATAGAACCCCTTTGTCACCCAGTTCAGAAAACTTATGAATGTCCAAAATCTCTCCGGATACCGGAGTGTGATCCAGTTTGAAATCCCCTGTATGAACAATAGTGCCTAATGGAGTATGAATGGCCATTCCTACTGCATCCGGAATGCTGTGGTTGACACGAATAAATTCGATTCTAAAAACTCCAAGCTTTATAACATCGCGCGGTTGAACAACTGTAGCTTTAATATTATTTAAATTGTTTTCTTTAAACTTAGATTGAACAATACCAAGGGTCAACCTTGTTCCGAAAATTGGTACATCTATGTCTCTTAATAAATAGGGTAGTGCACCGATATGATCTTCATGCCCGTGCGTAAGCAAGATGCCAAGCAACATCTCTTTGTGCTCAATTAAATATGAGTAATCTGGTATTACGATATCAATCCCCAGCATATCTTCATCCGGGAATGCTAATCCGGCATCGACAAGCACCATCTGATTGTCATAGCGGATTACTGTCATGTTCTTCCCGATTTCTCCAAGTCCGCCCAATGGAATAATTTGTAATTTATGCTCTTTCGGCAATCAAATCTACCTCCTGTATTTATTCTTTCTCTTGCATTGTGCCTTAAAATCTAAGGGGACCCCCACAGTTTCTTTCGACGCCCAAAATAAGGACAACAAAAAGACGCGAAATACCATAAACGAACACAACGACGCCCAGTGTTCGTCAATATTTCGAAAAGGATCTATAAAACTAGCCGCACAATAAGATACTTTATTATAGCGTGCAAAACGCGGTCTGGCAAGTTCCTTCATCTCGCGGGGCATACTCAGCGCTAATTCTTAGCGTTCATAAAGTATGAAATAATAAGTTTCGGGCACTATAATATCATTACTCAGAAAGGTGGCCAAAATCATGACTAATGTTGTTTGTTCCGCAGCCAAATGCAGTCATAATGAGGATGGATATTGTGCGCTTGAGACACTAAGTGTTACATCCAGCCTAATGGACCGAGAAGCAGAGTGTGCTTTTTACGACCCCGCAGAGAAATAGCTTAAAATATCAAGCCGATTTTGCTACATTGTCGTTAGAAAGTCAATAATGGTAATGAACCCCTGCTTTAGCTGGGGTTCATTACCATTATTGACTTTATCACTATTGAAAAGTAACCATTCTGAGTTTGTATTACTTTGATCTCTTTAGACGATTGCATCACTAGGCTTTGCAGATGCCACTTTCAATTCTGATATTTCATGAGCCTCATTTTTCTTATTTAGACGTAACTTTTTAATATCATCCATAAGCTCGTCTAAAAACTTAATTTCCTCCGACGTCGCCTTCACTAAAGGAAGACGTACTCCTCCAGCTTTAATCCCGAGCATATTCACCATGGCTTTAATGGGCACTGGATTCGTCGTCACAAAGATGCCTTTAAAGATTGGAAAGAGATCAAGATGCCACTGTATTGCTTGAGCAGTATTCCCAGCAAACCAGGCATCCACCATTTGTTTCATCTCATTGCCAATGACATGAGCTGCCACACTGATGATACCATTGCATCCTAACGCTAACATCGGCAATGTCATTGAGTCGTCACCGCTATAAATCACAAACTCAGGAGGTAACATTCTTTTAAGTTCAGTAACCTGATCAACTGAACCCGCCGCTTCTTTCAAGGCCACAATATTGGGAATCTCGGCTAACCTTTTTACCGTCGCAGGCATAAGATTAGCAGAGGTCCTACTCGGCACATTATAAAGGATCAGTGGTACTGTTGTCGCCTCTGCAATCGCCTTAAAATGTTGATACAACCCCTCTTGGGAAGGTTTGTTGTAATAGGGTACAACGACCAGAAATCCATCAACACCCGTTGTCGCCGCTTGGCGAGCAAGTGCTATAGTGGCCTCAGTGGAATACGATCCGATCCCTGCAATCACTGGTGTTTTCCCGAGAGCCTCTTTGACTACCCTAAAAAGCTTTACTTTCTCATCAGCAGTTACGGTCGGAGCCTCGCCTGTCGTTCCACAAACCACAACGCTATCTGATCCATGACCAATTAAATGCTGAGCTAAGCGGACGGCCTCTTCATAATCAATCTCCAACGCTTCGTTCATGGGAGTTACCATAGCTGTCAAGATTCTTCCAAATGACATCTCTCTCATCCTTTCTTTTCAATTCTTTTCATTTACATCAAATANNTTGGTGTAAAGTTTGAACTGCAGTCACCATGTCCTCCTTATGAACTAGCANNTCCGCTGATTGCAAGATGGTCACAGCGGCATCAGAAAGTGCTTCCACCATATCCGCCATTACGCCAGGGACACCTGCAATTCCAGCACCAACAATTGAAACTTTAGCACAACTTGTGACAACTTCCGGCTCAAACCCCATATTTTGTAATATCTTTACTGCTTTGGGCGCAACCTCATCTCGAACAGTATAAAGTACAGCTTCTGGCTGAACACTGATAAAGTCTACGCTAATATCGGCAAGTGCCATCGCTTTAAAAATGCGTTTGTCCGTAAGAAGTTTGTCTTGAATATCCTCTGTTAAAACCCTAAGTTGCGTGACATTCGGCGTATGCGCAATTCCTGTGATGATACGGTCTGTAGTAATATCTGTTCCTACACCTCGATCAGGATGCATGTTAGTAACCAATGTTCCTGGTGCATCTGAAAAAGTCGATTTGATTCTTAGGGGAATATTTCGTTGCATCGCGATTTCCACAGCGCGTGGATGTATAACTTTAGCACCTTGATATGCCATTTGACATATTTCATTATAGGTTACAGTATTTAGAATGCGCGCATCTTCGACGATTCGAGGATCCGCAGTCATAATTCCCTCGACATCCGTATAAATATCGATCGCTTCTGCCTCCAGAGCAACGCTTCCACCTCGTCCAAGGGTTGTGGTCTGGCCATCTTCGGTCATTCCTTGGAAGCCTGCAACGACAACAACTTTACCTTCCGCGAGCTGCTCCAAAATGGCACCTGGTTCCACCCTGACAATCCGGGCATCTCCAAATTCCTTATCCGTAATAATTCCTGCTTGCCCTCCTGTAAAAAGGATCGCTTCAAATCCCAAACTATTTAACGTGCTTACTAATATAATCCCCGAAATAACTTCCCCACAACTCATCAGAAGATCCAATTCACGTTTTGGTAAATCAGGACAAATTTCTTTTACCATATTTAAAAACGTATCTGTTGCATAAGGATCTCCAGAACGACCAATAGCAGAAACCACAATAACCGGGGAATACCCACTCTGAACCGCCTCTGAAACCTTTGCCGTAACCTGAGTTCTTCGATCTGCCGTAGCCACCGAGGTTCCGCCAAACTTCTGTACCAAAATACGCAACCCGTCACCCCCTCTTTGAGGCACGATGTTCGAGGCTCGAGGCTCGATATTCTAACCCGTAAACCTCACGCTTTGTACCTTGGACTCTGAACTCCTATTACAATCCGGATTTAGGATTTAGAATTCCAGATCCGGAATCCCTACGTACCTCAAGCTTCGTTTCGACCTCAGACTTTGGTCTTAAATCTTATCTATCAACTTCGAAGCTTCAATCCTAAGACATCGAACCACGCTTAAAGTAGAAGTTCAGCGATTTGCACGGCATTCGTTGCCGCACCTTTTCGAATTTGATCACCTACCACCCACAAGTTAAACCCTTGGGCGATCGAAAAGTCTTTGCGTAAGCGCCCAACATAAACTTCGTCTTTGTCAGCACAAAACCATGGCATCGGATAACGATCATTTCCCGGGTCATCATCAACAATAACACCCTCAGCTTTGCTTAAAGCCTCTCTGATCTCTGCGACACTGACTAACCGATTTGTCTCTACATTAATAGATTCCGAGTGACTACGAAAAACTGGTACTCGAACCGTTGTGGCAGTAATAGCCATATCCGGCACGTGGAAAATCTTTTGTGTTTCCTTGACCATCTTCCACTCTTCTTTGGTATAGTCGCCCTCTTGGAAGACATCAATGCGCGGGATGACATTAAAGGCAATTTGATAAGGAAAGACAGTCGATGTTACCTCTTCCTCCTGAGACCAAGCCTTAACTTGTGCTCCCAGTTCCTCAATGCCCTCACGACCCGCTCCTGAAACGGCTTGATAAGTAGACACGACTACCCGGCGAATCCCAGCCAAGTCAAATCCATAATAATCGTTGAACAATTAGGGTTGGCAATAATCCCCTTATGCCACTTTACATCTTCGGGATTAACCTCAGGTACTATAAGAGGCACTTCCGGATCGAGCCGAAAAGCGCTACTGTTATCAATCACCACGGCCCCACTGTCCACCGCGGAACGAGCAAATTCTGTACTCCCTGATCCACCGGCAAAGAGCGCAATATCTATACCTTTAAAACTCTCGTGGGTTGTCTCTTGAACCTCAATTTCTTGGCCTTGCCATGAAATACGTTTTCCTGCAGACCGCTTGGTTGCTAACAACCTTAGTTCACCAACAGGAAAATTTCGTTCGGCAAGGATTTTAAGAAATTCTTGGCCGACTGCGCCCGTGGCGCCAACAATCGCTACATTTGGCATCCCTTATGTTCCTCCTTATTTTTGGCTGTGATCAACTTTGTGAAAAGGGCGTCCTGCAGGAGAAAGCAGGACACCTTATTTTCAGTCACAGGTGATCACCCTTACCGATAGTCTAAAAGCACTGGTTGAATTTGCTTTCCGGTACAAGCCATCAGGATGGTTTCCGGAACTTTATCCATATGTGCCACTAAAGAATTCGCTTTAACTTGCGGGTTATCTTGACCAAACGGTACTAAATAAATATTTTTTGTAATGAGTAAAGTTCCAAGATTACGGGCATTTAACCCCAGTCCATCATTGGTCGAAATTGCCAAAACCAAAGGTTTTTGATTACGAAGATGTGATTTTGAAGCCATAAGTACTGGTGTATCTGTAATTCCGTTAGCAAGTTTAGCCAGTGTATTTCCAGTACACGGAGCAATGACCAGGCAATCAAACATCTTCTTAGGCCCAACTGGTTCAGCATCGGGAATCGTATGGATTGACTCCCGATTCGTAATTTCTCGTAATTGCTGCTTCCAGTCCTCTGCCTTTCCAAATCGTGTGTCCATACTTTCCACAGAATAAGAAATAATTGGCGTCACATCGGCACCTTCATCAACCATGTGTTTCATAACCTTCATAACTTCCTGTATCGTACAGTGTGATCCTGTAATAGCAAACCCAATTTTCAACCCGTCAAACTGCATCCCTTCGCACCTCCACTTTCAAGACTGAACCGTAGCATTCATTGTGTTCAAGTGACGAAGAATAAGTTGCGGATAGATTTGAGCAAGAATTCGACCAGCCGTTTTAGGAGCCACGATGCCAGGGAGACCCGGAGCCAGAAGCGCTTTTATACCAAGCATCTGTGCATATTCAAAATCTGTCCCTCCCGGAATAGAAGCCAAATCCACGATTACTGCATCCCTCGCTACCTTGTCTAACATCACGCGATCTAAGATTAGATGAGGTACGGTATTAAAGATAATTTCTGCCCGTCCAATCTCATCTTCAAGATCTGCAAAATGTACAGCCTGGAATCCCATTTCATCAGCACGCGCTAAGTCCGAAGGCTTACGGGCAACCCCTGTCACATGGGCCCCAATACCCTTTAACATGCGCGCCAGAGTCCAACCAGTCCGCCCTAATCCTAAGACGAAGCTTTCACTGCCATGAATCGTGATAGTTGTGGCCTCCATCGCCATTTGAATGGCTCCTTCTGCCGAAGGTATGGAATTGAGGATAGTAATTTCATTAAGGGTTATGGTTTCTACTAATAGGATTCCCAACTTTTCTGCTACTGACTTCAACGCCGGTCGCGCCCAGCCAATTATCAGTGGAACGCGCGCTGGGATAGCTTGAAGTACTTCTTTATTTAGTACAATAGGTGACGCAGAGTATTTGGCTTTAACTACCCCCCGTTCATCCGTGCCGAACATCGGAAAAAGCAACGCGTCAACTTGACCAACTACATCTTGTAGTGAAGGCGCAAGCATCATTCCCGGAATGGGCGAAGCATTTTCGAATCCGACCCCAACTATGTAGGCTCCCTGTTTTTGAAGTTCGGGAATTAAATAAAGTTCCCGATCATCTCCTCCGATTACGGCCAAACTAATTCCTTTCAGACCCGCACTCATCTTTATGCCCCCTTTGAGACAATGTCCCATTGACTACAATCCATTATATGAGGGAATGCGGGCTGTGGTGACGCAAGATTAATTACCTAATCGAGGAAATTCTCAAGTCCTATAACCAGATCAGTCAATTCAGAAGCCTTGCGAATCGCTAACATAACCCCTGGCATATAGGTTTCTCTTGAAAAGGCATCATGCCTGATTGTTAAAGACTGGCCCAGCCCGCCAAAAATAACTTCTTGGTGGGCAATCAACCCCGGTAAACGAACTGAGTGAATATGGATCCCTCCGATATCCGCTCCACGGGCCCCCGGGATTTTCTCATATTCATTCGGGTGACCCTGAACCATCGGTTCACGGACTTCCAACATTCCTTCTGCAGTTTTGATGGCAGTTCCCGATGGTGCATCAAGTTTTTGATCATGGTGCAATTCGATAATATCTACATTGGGAAAATACTTTGCGGTTTCCTTAGCAAAACGCATCATCAAAATTGCTCCAATGGCAAAATTAGGAGCCAAAAAAGCTCCTACGTTTTCTTTTTTTACTAAAGTCCGAATTTCTTCTATCTCAGCTTCGTCCAAACCAGTTGTGCCAATAACTGGGATAACCCCAGCCATAATTGCCGTTTTGGCATTTTTTAGAACGGATTGAGGGTTTGTGAAATCTACTAGAACATCTGCGCGTGACTCAATCAGAAATTTGTTATCCAATGGACCTGTAATATCTACGCCGACTCGTGGAGCACCAACAACAAACCCAACGTCCATCCCTTGATGTCGTGTATCTGAAGCTCCCACCAAAAGGAGATCATCATGTTTAAGAAGGCAACGGACCACTTCTTGACCCATTTTCCCACTTGCCCCAGCGACAAAAACTCGAATTTTCTTCATTGGAAACCCCTCCTGCGATGATAAGGCAAAAACCCCGTAGCAAAACGCAATGCGGGGTTACAGCTTTTCCCTTCATTTTATTGGGTATCCAGTCCTCTGTCAAATTGAAATTTGACGAAGTTTCTAAGATTTATTGTGCAAATCGATGATAATAACCTCAGAACCGACCTTTTTAATAGTTTGCCAAGGTATCACTAATATTTCGCGTTCTCGACCTCCCCTAGAACTCCAAAAACCTGAGACACCCCCACGGGAAGTCAAAATGATCGCTTCGACGGATCCGTTTAGGGATATATCAAGGTCAGCGTCACCCACTAAACCAAGTTTTGCTCCATCATGTAGATTTATGATTTCTTTACCAGCGAGATCACTTAAAAGCATCCTAATCCCTCCCCTATTTGCGCAATCTTAGCCAAGCTTTCAAGCCGAAAGGTTGTAAAATAGCCAGTAATAAGGAAATAGCAGCCAGTGGCTCAACGAAAAAAATTGATTCACTCCACCAGTTTTCGGGTATTTTCAAAAATGAAAACAAGAGCTCTAAAGAAAGATAAATTCCCCCGGCGGTGCCAACCAATTGACTTAGAGCATTAGCCAAGTGGTTCGACGTAGACTGCGACCGCCACATCATCATATACTTTCGCTCTCTTACTGAAACAATTATACCAACGACCAGAAACAAAACCCCAAGGGCTTGCATACAACACTCCCCCTCATGAGGATTGTATGTGCAGACAAACTTTCCTAGAACAAAATAATCAGAAGGATTAAATAATATTTAATCCTTCTGATTATCGGGTAGGGCACGATGCATCGTGCCCCTACATTCCAGTCGAGCCAAATCCTCCGGTTCCTCGTACCGTATCCTGAAGTTCTGCTACTTCTTCAAACAAGGCACGGAAAACAGGCATAAAAACCATTTGGGCTATACGATCTCCAGAATTAATAATAAAAGGTTGGGTGCCTGAATTATGCATCAGAACTTGGATTTCTCCACGGTAATCAGAATCAATCACACCCACGCCATTCGTCAACCCCAACCCGTGACGACTAGCCAACCCACTTCGCGCAAAAACAAGCGCAACCACTTGTTGATCAGGAAGTTCTATAGCCAGACCTGTCGGAATTTTGACATTCTCGCCTGGGCTGATGATCCAAGGTTCTCGAATATCCGCACAAAGATCGACCCCTGCTGAGGCAGCGGTTGCGTATATAGGAAGAACCAAAGAATTATTAGCCATCTTTTTTATTTTCACCAATATAGAACCTGACATTTAGGCAGCCTCCTTGTGTAGGTGCATGATGCATCGTGCCCTTACCAACCGGTTTGCTTCAGTAAATCCGTTAAAACAACTTCGTGTCCGGACGGACCTAACGTCATGATACTTATTTTATCCCTTTGCCAAAGGCGCCCAATCACGCGCGTAACATCGGTTAAAGTCACTATTTCAAGTTTTTTGACCACTTCTTCCGGTGAAAGAACGCGGTTATAGGTAAGTTCTGTCTTCCCGAGACGACTCATCCGACTGCTTACCGATTCCAGTCCGAGATAGAGGCCACCTTTAATTTGCGCTTTAGTTCTTTCGAGTTCCTCTGCGCTTATTCCCTTTTGCTTAATATCCAGCATTTCTCTCAAGATACACTCAATAACTTCTTTGGTGTTATTCGGACTCGTCCCTGCATAGATCGCAAATAAACCCGTATCCACATAAGTCGAGTGATAAGAATACACGGAATACGCCAATCCGCGCTGTTCCCGGATCTCCTGAAATAATCGAGAGCTTAACCCTCCGCCTAAAATATTATTAAAAATATGCATCGCATAAATGTCATCATCATCTTGCCCTAGGCCAGGTACTCCCATCAGAATATGCATCTGTTCCGTATCTTTCTTCTGATAGCGTTCTATAGTCTGACCCTTAGGCGTTTCCTCAAGTACCCGGCGACCTCCCCTTTTAAACGTACCAAATTGGGTAGATAGTTTCGCCACAACATCATCATGCTTTATTTTACCTGCCACGGCAATCACGACATTATCAGGAGCATAATGTTCTGAGAGAAAGATCATGATTTTTTCTCGGCTCAGCGACCTTATGCTCTCCTCTGTTCCTAAAATGGGTTTTCCTAAAGGATTTTCATTCCACACATGTTCGGAAAAAATATCGTGGATCAATTCATCAGGCGAATCTTCGTACATCTTTATCTCTTCAATTACCACATTCTTTTCTTTTTCGATCTCCTTTTCATCAAAGAGCGAGCAAAAAAACATGTCGCTTAAAACATCAATGGCCAGATCGAGATCTTCATCTAAAATTTTTGCATAATAACAAGTATATTCTTTCGTCGTAAAGGCATTCAGCTGTCCACCAACAGCCTCAAGAGACTCCGCTAAAGCGCGTGCAGTTCGATGCTCAGTGCCTTTAAAAAACATATGCTCCATAAAGTGCGAAATTCCCTCATATCCTTCACGTTCATCCCGGGAACCTGCTCCCACCCATATCCCAAAGGCAGCGGAACGCACATGTTCAATTTCTTCCGTAATAATTCTAACTCCGTTAGGTAACAGCGTTTTTTGATACAATAAATTCACTCCCTCTCATTTCCTCTGCATAAAAGGAAATAAACGTCTTAAAGATGAACCATCTCCTACGACTTCTTTTTCGCTTAGCAAAGGAACACTGTTTACTTTTTGGTCCTCCAGCCAGACTTCTAAATGTCCTACCCGTTCTCCAGCTTGAACTGGTAGATTCGCAGCTTTCTCCCATATAATACGGGTTTGAACTTTCTTACGTTTAGCTTTAGAAATACTAATATCAATTGGATCCTTGCTAAACACTGGAACTGATTTTTGGAAACTTGGAAATTCTGCAATGGTCTGATTGGCTTTAACCACCCGAACCGTCTCGGTTTTTTCAAAACCCCACTCTAATAGCTTCTTCGCATCTCCGAACCGATCTGGTGCATTAAGAACTACGACCAACAGTTGACGTCCACCCTTTGTCGCCGAGGCAACGAGACACTTTCCGGCTGCAATTGTAGTCCCCGTTTTTACGCCGTCAGCATAGGGATAATTCCAAAGTAGTTTATTCGTGTTCTGTAAATCCATGAACACGTCAGGCTCTAGAAAATGAATTTTTGTTTCTTTTAACCGAGTAATCGCGGCAAATCGAGGAATTTGCAATCCATAGCGAGCAATGAGAGCAAGATCATAAGCCGTGGAATAATGCTCATTACGAGGCAAGCCGTTCGTATTCTCAAAATGAGTATTCTGTGCCCCTAGAGCTAACGCTTTTCGGTTCATCAGATTGACAAACTGTTCTTCACTTCCCGCAATATGCTCGGCAATCGCAACACAGGCATCATTCCCTGAACGAATTAATGCCCCAGTAATAAGTTCATAGAGATTGATCTTTTCTGCAGGATCAAGATGCAAGGTCGCTTCGCCGACGTCCGCTGCTTTCTGACTAACCGTTACAACCTCATCCGAACGCCCTAACTCCAAACCCAAAATAGCGGTCATGATTTTAGTGGTACTTGCAGGAAAGCGACGCTTATTCGCTTGTTTACCAAAGAGCAGATCCCCTGTTGCCACATCCATCAACACTGCCGCATCCGCACTGATCCCTGAGGGTTCATCCGATACCCCAGCCGATTTGACTGACTTTTTAGTTACCGCGCCATAAACAGGGTTCACCGGCAAAATACCAATACTTACCATACAAAGAAAGACGCAGCACCAAGCACGCGTCCACTTTTGCCTGATCATCAAACCACCTCAACTTCTGATTCGCTATGAGGTAGTATCCCCGATCTGATCAAATGTTATTAGTCCATCAATGGTAAGAAAAATAAATCCCTCTCGCGTCAGTTGATCAATAATGACAGGCAAAGCTTTGAGTGTATTCGCTTTAGGATGCATTAAAACAAGGGCACCATCTTTATTCGGTTTAATCCCAAACCGAATGGCTGGATTAAGAATACGTTGAGCGATAATCGCCGGCGAACTGTCTGGCCGCCAATCGACAGTATCCAATGTCCAAAGAATTGTCTGATAACCCAATTCATCGGCAGCTCTCAGTCCAGAAACACCCTTTTCACCATAAGGCGGTGCGTAGAAATGTGTTTTTCGCCCAATAATCCCTTCAATGATGCTTTCTGTTTTTTTAATTTCTTCTTGGTTGGCCCCTACGGAAAGTTGATCTGGATGAGGATGAGAATACCCATGGTTTTCAATTTGGTGGCCTCGATTGGCCATTATTTTAAGTAGTTCGGGGTGTTTTTTCGCCCAACGGCCTGTAACGAAAAAGGTAACTCGTGCTTGGCCTTTATCCAAAGCATCCAAAATTGCTGGGATATATTCTTCGCCCCAATCCACGTTAATCGTTAAGGCCATAACTTTTTGATCCGTTTTGATTTGCTCAATAGGCTTGGGGAGTGGAACTTTAGCTGCCATAATCTGATTTTCCGCGGCAATTCCCGTAAATAACAGAAGGAAAATCCCGCCTATCGAGAGTACTCGTCGCGAGATTCTTAAGTTAATAAACATCCGTTTCCCCCCTTCCTTTACATTTATGCAAAGAGGGGATCTCTCAGACTGATCAATATTTTAATAATATTGGAATTACAAGTAAATAATTCTAAAGCGTGGCTGGATTTTCCTTGCGCACATTCGGCATGGCATCTTTTCGTGAAAGATTCAAACGACCTTGTTTGTCAACTGCTGTTGCTTTAACCATAATTTCGTCCCCAACTTTAACAATGTCTTCCACTTTTTCGACACGTTCATGAGCAAGTTGAGATATATGGACTAACCCTTCTTTTCCCGTCAGACCCAAAACTCCTGGGATAACCTCCACAAAAGCGCCAAAATCCATAACTCGTGTGACTTTACCCTTATAGATTTTGCCTACTTCCACTTCCTGAGTTAGCGCTTGAATGATCTTCAGCGCCTGCTCGCCGCCATCTCCTCCAACAGAAGAAATAAAGACACGGCCGTCATCCTCGATATCAATTTTAACTCCCGTTTGCTCTACAATCTTCTTGATGGTTTTCCCGCCTGGTCCGATAACATCACGTATCTTGTCCGGATGAATCGACGCTGTGATAATTCTGGGCGCATAAGTAGAAAGTTGCGCGCGCGGTTTGTCTATGACATTTACCATTTTATCTAGAATAAACAGCCGTCCTGCTTTGGCTTGGGTTAAGGCTTTCAATAGAATCTCTCGTGATACACCCTTAATCTTAATATCCATTTGCAAAGCGGTTACCCCTTTGCCGGTTCCAGCCACTTTGAAATCCATATCTCCAAAATGATCTTCTAAGCCCTGGATATCCGTAAGGATCGCGATATTGTCCCCTTCTTTAATGAGCCCCATGGCAATGCCGGCCACCGGAGCCGTAATGGGAACTCCTGCATCCATCATCGAGAGGGTGCTTCCACAAACTGAGGCCATCGAGCTTGAGCCATTGGATTCCAAGACCTCTGAAACCAAACGGATCGTATAAGGAAACTCATTCTCATCCGGTAATACAGGGAGTAATGCTCGTTCCGCTAAAGCGCCATGACCTATATCCCTTCGAGATGGCCCACGCATCATTTTGATTTCTCCGACACTGTAGGGCGGAAAATTATAATGATGTATATACCGTTTAGACCTTTCCAGACCTAAACCATCAAGTATTTGTTCATCTCTGGCGGCTCCCAGCGTTGCCACAGTTAGTACCTGAGTTTGACCCCGTGTGAAGAGCCCCGTTCCATGTGTGCGTGGTAAAATTCCTACTTCGACACTGATTGGGCGAACCTCATCCACTGCTCGGCCGTCCGGGCGAATATGCTCGTCTGTGATCAATTTTCGGACAATCAGGTGTACAACGTCTTCCAGTACCGACTTAATTGCTTTAGAATCTTCCGGGAACTCAGCTTCGAAATAACTTAGAGCTTCCGCTTTAACTTCATCGATCGCACTCTCCCGTGCTTTTTTCTCTTCTACACGGACTGCCGCATCTAATTTATTATAAGTATAGGCCTTAACCGCTTCAACGATCTGATCTTGGATTCGGGTGATTTTCACCTCATCCTTCTCTTTAGCTAAATCTAAAGTCAAAGCTTCCTCACGATAGTCTGCTATAAACTTGGCAATTTTTTTAATTTCTGCATGCCCGAACATTATCGCTTCTAATATTTGATCTTCAGGCACTTCTTGGGCGCTAGCTTCCACCATCATCACAGCATCCACCGTCCCTGCTACCGTAAGGAGCATCCGGCTTATTGCAGATTGTTCAATGGTAGGATTGATAATGTATTCATCTTCGACAAGTCCAACTGTAACAGCAGCTATAGGGCCTTCGAAGGGAACGTTCGATATGGTTAACGCTGCAGAGGCTGCATTTATAGCTGTGATATCTGTCGCACAGTCTTGATCAACAGACATAACGGCCGCGACCACTTGGACTTCATTGCGAAACCCATGCGGGAACAATGGACGGATTGGACGGTCAATTAAACGAGCAGATAGAGTAGCCTTTTCACTCGCCCTTCCTTCACGCTTGATAAATCCACCTGGAATCTTACCCGCCGCATACATACGTTCTTCAAACTCAACAGTCAAGGGAAAGAAGTCGATTCCCTCTCGGGGTACAGCACTGCACGTAGCAAATGCGGAAACCACTGTATCCCCATAGCGCAGAAAAATCGCCCCCCCCGCTTGTTTACCAATTTTTCCGGTTTGGAAAGTCATAACTCTCCCGCCGACCGAGAGTGACTTTTCAAGTATTTGCTGTTTCACAATGGAACCTCCTTAAACTTTTCAATCCTTCTATTCAACATTGTTTCCTCTTCGACATAGTATTATTATTTCCTGCAATTTGCATAAAAAAACTCTACTTACAAATAATCTCGTCTGCATGTTAAACTTTACGTCGTTTTTAAGCATTTATGGGGTAACAGGCTACTTCTGATAGTAAAATAAAAAAGCGGATCGAATTGATCCGCTTCTTCCGTTACCTTGCGTTATATTATTTCCGCAGGCCAAGGGCTGCAACAATACTACGATAACGGTCAAAATCAACATTTTTCAGATACGTTAACAACGCACGTCTTGAACCAACCATTTTTAAAAGCCCACGACGGGAATGATGGTCTTTCTTATGCGTCTTAAAGTGTTCTGTCAAATACGTAATCCGTTCAGTGAGAAGCGCAATTTGTACTTCCGGAGAACCTGTATCCCCTTCTTGTCGCGCATGCTTTAGTATAATTTCTTGCTTTTTTTCAGGTGTCATCATGAAAAATTCCCCCATTTTTATCATTCCCGACTGCCCAGGTCGACGTTGGAGACTTCGCCAATCCGAGTCAGTGGGTCCTATTAGTTCCATGGATATTATACACAAAGATAATATTATTGTAAAGGTGAGGGCACAAAGGTTTCTTTCAAAACACATTCTGCTTGAAATCTGTCTTTTTTCAATTGAATCAGAAGTTCGTTGACTCCATTAAATTTACATTCATCACGCAAACGTTCTTCAATGTAGACCATGATCTCACTGCCATACAGGTCTCCGTCAAAATCGAAGAAATGAACCTCGGCTACTGTATTATACATGTCGTGAAAGGTTGGTTTCATACCGATGTTCATCATCCCTGCAACGCGCTTGCCGTCTAAGTAAGCCCACACCGCATATACCCCTCGTTTGGGAATTAAAACGTCTTCTGAATGGTGAATGTTAGCCGTTGGATAACCAAGCTGACGTCCGCGTTCTTCCCCGTGCACGACTGTCCCACTTATGCAGGGTGGATGCCCCAACAGAGAGCTAGCCAATTGGATATCTCCTTGAAGTAACGCTTTGCGAATACTGCTCGAAGAAATCACCTGGCCACTAATCGTTTGAGCCTGAAGTACACTAACTTCAAATCCATGTTTACACCCTAAGGTCTGAAGCAACTCGGGATTTCCTTGACCTTGAGCACCAAATGAATAATTAAAACCCACCACAACATGGACCACCCCGAGGGGAAGAAGAATCCTTTCTACAAACTGTTCTGGGGAAGTATTAGCCATCTCCAGAGTAAAAGGCAGGAGGTAGACGGTTTGAACCCCAATCTCTTCTAAATAAAGTAAACGCTCTTGAGTTGTTGACAAGAGCTTTATCTTTCGTTCGGGAAATATCACTTTTAAAGGGTGAGGCTCAAAAATCAAAACACACAACCCCACACCTAAACGTACAGCTTGCTCTAAGGCATGCTCAAGCAAGCGACGATGCCCTAAATGTACTCCATCAAAATTCCCTAACGCTATCACACAGGCCTCTTTGTTGATAGGCAAACTTGTTTGCACTTGCACGGATTTGACCCTCCTATATCATACAAAAACTTTATGCGGAAAAAGGCTGTCCTCACTCCAGTGCCCGATTCCGATCAATTCTCCGTCCTCGATGACCTGAACATAAGACTCACTCGTGGTTCGTGGTTGGTGGTTCGTGGTTCGAATGCCGGATTCCGCTTCAAAGCTTGAACCTCGATCTACAAAAGGCGAATTTCCTTCAGTATCGGTAGGAGACGTTTTAACTAGTTCTCTCTTGGTAGGCAAGCCATGCCGGAATGCGTTTGCACGAACGGCCGATAAGAATACCCGGGGTAGATCGATTCCGGCTGTCAAGGGGAGCAAAAAGGAATAGGTTGACTCGCCTGCCGAAGCTTCAATCTCCTCAAGCGTCCAACTGTTCTGAATCATAAACGGGCCAGAACGAACGCGCAATAAATTAGACATATGCGCCCCACAACCTAAGGCCTGTCCAAGGTCATGACAAAGCGTCCTTATGTAGGTCCCTTTTGAACACTCAATATTTAAAATTGCCCGAGGAAACTCTTCTTCATACCATTTATCCAGCTTTAATTTATAAATAGACACCTCGCGCGGAGTTCTCTCAATAGCTATTCCTTGTCGAGCATATTCGTAAAGATGTTTGCCTTCTTTACGAACTGCTGAGTACATAGGGGGGGTCTGTTCTATTTTACCCATGAAACTTGACAAAACCCGCTCTAAGTCATTTTGTCTCAGCTCCGCTGAAACTAATTGCGTAACTTTTCCAAAGGCATCCTGAGTATCAGTCGTAATACCAAAAGTAACCTCAGCGAGATAAGCTTTTCCCTGCTCTGTTATGTATTCCGCTAGACGTGTTCCCTTGCCCACACAAAGGGGCAAAACTCCGGCCACTCCTGGATCAAGCGTTCCGGTGTGACCAATCTTTTTAATTTTTAATACTTTTCGCATCCTGACAACGACATCGGATGAAGTCATTCCCGGTGGTTTTAGGACGTTAATGATCCCTTCCAATCTTTAACGCCTCCTCAATCGCAGTTATTATGTTTTGTTTGGCCTCAGCCATAGGGAACTGTAAAGTACATCCCGCAGCGCGCTTGTGCCCTCCGCCTCCGAACTTGGCAGCAATCTCATTGACATTTAGCCAAAGATTAGAACGTAGGCCCACTTTAATCTCACGAGACCCCACCTCTTTCAGCAGAACCACAACCTCAACTCCCTCAACGCTCTGTGCGTAATTAACCAGTCCCTCGCTCAACTCCTGCTCTGCACCACATTTACGAAAATCCTCTAGGCTTAGAATCATGACACCCAACTGACCATCACTTCGAATCTCTAAGCCACTTAGAGCACATTGAAGTAACTTGATCTGAGCAAGGGGCTTTTGATCGAAAATGTTATGGTGTATGCGAGACAAATCTAGACCACGATCTAATAGTTCTGCTGTCAAGCGATGAGTTTGAGCGGTCGTACTACTGTACCGAAAGCAGCCCGTATCCGTCACAATAGCAACGTAGAGATTGGTGGCTATATCTCCATCTATTTCCACACCTAGCTGGTTAATTAAAGACAAAGCGATTTCAGCACTAGCGCTAGCTTGGGCATCAACCCAATTAAATTGACCAAAGAACTGATTCGAGATGTGGTGATCTAAGTTTAGGACCATGCTCTCTGGAGAAATTTCAGACAACGAAAGGTTAGCTCGTTGAAAATCCGTACAATCCACGAATAACAAAGTTTCCGGTTGGGGGTTAGGTAAGTCCTGACTTATACGAGACGAGCCAGGCAAAAATGTTAAATAACTCGGCAAGGGGTCTGGATTATAGAAGTGGACTTCTTTCCCCATTTTCTCCAAAGCCAGACCAATCGCCAACATTGAGCCAACACAATCTCCATCTGGTGAGACATGGGAGAAAAGCGCCACCGTTGGCGCTTTTCTTAGGACTTCAATCAGTTCTTTTTTTGAGGAGCTTTCATTCATGCGATTCATCCTTACCCGAATCTTCAGCTAAACCAACATCACGTAACAATTTTGCAATGTGTGCACCATGTTGTATGGAAGGATCGTAGACAAACACGATAGCCGGAACGTGTCGGAGTCGAATGCGCTTCCCGATTTCCGTTCGTATAAACCCGGCTGCACGATTCAGGGTATCCAAGGACGCTTTTCCTTCATCCTCGCTTCCCAGAACACTGACGTACACTTTGGCATGTGCTAAGTCATTCGCCACATCCACACTCGTCACCGTTACAAAGCCGATCCGAGGATCTTTCAACTCCACTAGAATAAGTTGAGAAATTTCTTCTTTAAGCGTTTCTGACAACCGATTGGGCCGATGTTTTGACATAGCTATCCCTCCAGGGCTGATATAGGCACATTCAAAAAAATAACCAGTCAGTATGCCAGTCTATTTTGTGTCATATGCCTTACTCAAGTGTGCGTTTGACCTCTTCCATGATAAACGCTTCGATGATGTCCCCTTCTTTAACATCATTGAATTTTTCGATACCAATTCCACATTCATAACCCTCGGCTACTTCTTTTACATCATCCTTAAAGCGCCGCAAAGATTCCATTTCACCGTCATGAATAACGATACCGTCTCGAATAACTCGGACTTTAGCAGAACGGATAATCTTGCCTTCTGTCACCATACATCCAGCGACAACTCCCGCTTTGGGAACTTTGAAGACCTGACGAACTTCAACTTTACCCAAAACGACTTCTTTAAAGGTCGGATCAAGTAGACCCGTCATGGCTGCTTTCACGTCCCCAATTGCGTCATATATGACTCGATAGAGACGCAAATCTACGCCCTCAAGCTCAGCAGTCGCTTTCATATTGGAATCCGCTCGAACGTTAAACCCTATAATAATAGCATTTGAAGCTGATGCCAGCATAATGTCGTTTTCATTAATTGCACCCACTCCACCGTGGATTGGATTAACACGCACTTCGCTGGTCGACAGTCGCAACAGTGATTGCCGTAACGCTTCGACAGACCCTTGAACATCTGCTTTGATAATAATGTTCAGTTCCTTGATTTCGCCCTCTTTGATCTTGTCAAAAAGGTCTTCTAAGCTAACTTTAAAGACAGTTTTTTTAGATTCTTCCACTTTTCGCACCGCAGTACGTGCCGAGGTTATTTGTCTCGCTAATTTTTCGTCCGCGACGACATAGAACGCATCTCCAGCTTGAGGCACTTCGGATAAACCTTGAACTTCAACGGGCATGGATGGACCCGCTTTTTTAACACGTCGCCCTTTATCATCCACCATGGCCCGAATTCGACCGAATGCACACCCTGCAACAGCAACATCACCTATATTGAGCGTACCCTTGGCAACGAGAACTGTCGCGATCGGTCCCTTTCCCTTATCCAATTCGGCCTCAACAACAGTACCTGCCGCAGGACGATTTGGATTGGCCTTTAAATCCTTCACTTCTGCGACAAGCAGGATCATTTCGAGAAGTTGATCGATGTTTAGTTTGCTTTTTGCGGATACAGGAACAGCAATCGTATCTCCGCCCCATTCCTCAACCACAAGGCCAAACTCTGTCAGTCCTTGTTTTACCTTTTCTGGAGCTGCATTCTCTTTATCTATCTTATTTATAGCTACAATAATCGGAACCTTAGCCGCCTTGGCGTGATTAATGGCCTCAATAGTTTGCGGCATAACTCCATCATCCGCTGCTACTACCAACACTGCAATGTCCGTAACATCTGCGCCACGGGCACGCATCGCGGTAAAGGCTTCATGACCAGGTGTATCTAAGAACGTGATCTTTTGACCCTTAATTTCTACCTGATATGCCCCTATGTGTTGGGTAATGCCTCCAGCTTCAGAATCAGTCACATTCGTCGTCCGAATTGCATCTAAGAGTGACGTTTTACCATGGTCAACGTGTCCCATTACTGTTACGACGGGTGGACGGAAAACGAGGTCTTCTGGGTCATCGTCAATCTCAACAATAACATCCATCAATTTTTCAGCTTTTAACTCGACTGTAACACCCATTTCACCCGCCAAAATTGTTGCGGTTTCCACGTCTAGCTCCTGATTGATGGTCGCCATAACTCCTAGGTTCATAAGGTGTTTAATGAGTTCTCCAGCCTTACGGCTCATTTTACCAGCTAAATCTTGTACTGAAATGGACCCCTGAATCACAATGTGCTTGGGCGTAGTATCCCGTACTTCTTTTTTAGGATGCTTTTGATAACGTCTATGCGGCGTACGCATCGCATTTTCTTTTTCTTTTTCTACTTCACGTTTCCGTTCATAGGCTTTGTCTTGAGCTTTCTTATTCGCCGGTGGCTGTCTTTTGGCCTGCTCAGTAATAGTTGGGGTTGTCGGCGCACCAACACCAGCACGCTGAGGCATTCCTGGACGGGCACCTTGCGGCTGCCCTTGGAAACCTGGACGTGGTCCTTGTGGTTGTCCTTGGAAACCTGGACGCGGTCCTTGCGGTTGCCCTTGGAAACCTGGGCGTGGTCCTTGCGGTTGTCCTTGATATCCTGGGCGTGGTCCTTGCGGTTGTCCTTGATATCCTGGGCGTGGTCCTTGCGGTTGTCCTTGAAAACCTGGGCGTGGTCCTTGCGGCTGCCCTTGGAAACCTGGGCGTGGTCCTTGTGGTTGTCCTTGATATCCTGGACGTGGTCCTTGCGGTTGTCCTTGATATCCTGGACGTGGTCCTTGCGGTTGTCCTTGATATCCTGGACGTGGTCCTTGCGGTTGTCCTTGATATCCT
>OMOF01000030.1 GCA_900290375.1 Candidatus Desulfosporosinus infrequens | reverse complement strand
AATTCCCCAAGGCGTATTTACAGCGTTTTTTCTTGTAGGTATAAAAAAATGCGGGATTTTAGGCTCCACATTACCCCAAGAGACCCAAATGAGTCTAAGCAATTATACATACCCACCAAAAACTAATTTTAAATCCACTGTAAAATCCGTAAAAATAGCTACTTGCACTTTATCTTCCTCAGTGTATGCTCCTGGTCGGCCATATCGTTTGTTTTCCTGCAATGTAAATACGTAGACATATTTACCGTTCGGCTCTACGATCCAATATTCTTGAACGCCAGCTTTTTCATATTTGTTGAACTTTACTACCCTGTCCAGTCTGGTAGTCGATGGCGAAGATATTTCGATGATCAGATTAGGTACTCCGAAATATCCAGTTTTCCTAAGTTTAGTTTCATCACAGACTATAACGAGGTCCGGTTGGACAATATTTGAAATGTCATCGTCATTTTGATTATGTTCTAACAGACATACGTCAAAGGGTGCCGCAAACACTCTGCAGGGTTTCTCAAACAAGTAGTTTGAGATTTGCCTGTGAAGCTCACTAGATATGCTTTGATGCTGCCATTTGGGAGCAAACTGCATGTATGGTACTCCATCGATTATTTCCCATCTTTCGTTTTCCGGCCAGGTTAAGTAATCGGCGTAGGTATGAATTTTATTTTCTTCTGGTAGAGACATAACGAACTCTCACCTTCTTCGCTTTTCTATATTTTACCATATATAATAGAGGGAAAATAAAATTCACTTACCCTAAGCGGCCCGAAAAAATCAGGAAACCAAACATTACAAACTGAGCTGTGCAAAGGATCGCCAGGCAATCCCACCCTGCTCCTTGCCCCCAAAACTTGAGCTGCTTGTTCTTTCGGGCCAGAACATCAAAGCCAATCATCAGGGCAGCATGATAGAATCCATAAACAAGATAATGGAGTTGGGTCCCGTGCCATAGCCCCATGATGCCAAATAACAGTATGTACCCTACGTAGGCAGAGGTGTAACGATTTTTAAAGCGCTTTTTCTTAGCCGAATCGAGGACAAAGCGCATATAGATGTAATCCCGAAACCAAAACGAGAGTGTGATATGCCAGCGGTTCCAGAAGTCCTTTATGTTTTTAGCGAGAAAAGGTTTGTCAAAGTTCTCGGGAGTTTTGATGCCTAAAATGTAACTTACGCCGATGGCAAAGGCGCTGTACCCTGCAAAGTCAAAAAAGAGATATAAGCTATAGACGTACATGTATTTAAAGGTCGGCAGGAATCCAAAACTGTGATTCAGCGGTTCAAGCCAGTATTTATTGATTAGATAAGCGAGAATAAATTTATAGAGAAAACCTCGGAAAATGCGATCTATTCCTTGAGTTGCTAGCTCCGCGTATTCCTGCCGGGTAAGAGGTTGATAGAGGTCCGTGAAAAAACGTCGGTAGCGGTCAATCGGACCGGAGGCTAGAGTGGGAAAAAAGAGGACAAAACTCATGAAGTCCAACAGCGGAACGTCCTTGATTAACCCATCACGAACTTCTATGATAATCCCGACCGTGCGGAAAGTTAAATAAGAGATCCCGAGAAAACCGATCGCCGTATGCCAAAATCCCAAGGCTATGAAACTGGGATTTAACTTCACACCCACCAGTGGCAAAATGGATAAGACAACCATCAAGTAAAAGACAGCCGCTCGGTTTTTCCCATCTGCTCTCTTCCGGTAGGCCAAATAGAGCCCCACGAGAATCCATTCATATAGAAGGTAAGCTGCAATCTGATAGAGCACGCTCTGAGGTCTTGCGATAATGAGCAGCATCCCTAGCGTGGAAAGTAAGACCCAAACAGCGCGAACTCTACTCGATACTCCCAGGAGTCCGAGCAAAACCGCCGGCCCTAGCGGAATGAGTAAATATACAAAAAAGGAGAAATTCTCGTAAGGTGTCATGACGATCCTCCTAATAACGCACGACGATCCACCTTACCATTTTGTGTCATCGGCATTTTGTCCAAGAACTTGAAGCGGCGCGGAATCATATACTCAGGCAGGTGTTGGCGCAACTCCTCCCGCAGGGCAAGAACTGTTGCGAACTCGTCTCCTATGGGTTTATCGCCCGTAATGAAAGCCTGCAAGTAGTCTATTTTTCCCCGACGTTCAATAGGCAAAACCACAGCATTTTCAATCATCGGGATCTGGCGGAGATTTTCCTCGATTTCTCCGAGTTCAATCCGGTATCCATGGAGTTTGACCTGAAAATCTAATCTGCCTTGATAGAAGAGGAGGCCCTGCTTAACCATCCCTGCATCTCCCGTTCGATAGGCCAGCCAGGTCACGCCACTTTCCTGCCAGCTAAAAAATGCTTTCTCAGTCTGTTCCGGATTGTTAAGATAACCAACACTGACATTGGGACCGGCGATAATCATCTCTCCTTGTTTCCCCTCGGGAAGTGCCTCCGGTCTGTTGGGCAAACTCCCTCCTCCGGCAACAATTCCTGCGGAGAGTTCGTCTGTGTCGCAGATCAAAACCAAGGCATCAGGTTTGACACCTCCTACGGGAAGAGGATTAAAGGCGCTCAGAATTTCTGAGGTGATCGTCAAGGTCGTTACGGCCACGGTGGCCTCAGTCGGCCCATAGAGATTTTCTACTCTGGCTCGCGGAAAACGCTGGATGAGTTTGGAGGCACAATCATGGGTCAAGATTTCTCCACAGAAGAGAAACCGCTTGACTAGGGGCAGGAGGGTATCCGTAAAACTGGGATCCATCAAACAAACTTCAGCAAAGGAAGGGGTAGATACCCAGTAGCTAATTCCAGAGGAGTGAAACGAGGTAAAGAGCTCCTTGGGGTTAGCAATCTGATCCTTGTCGACACTCCAAAGGGTTCCTCCCATGCTTAAGGACATATATAAATCCATGACCGAAAGATCAAAGGAAAACGGAGCCTGATTGAGAAAAACCTCGTTGCCTGCTTCGGGTTGGAACGCCGGGTTGACCCAACCCAGAAAACTCTCTAAAGCTCGTAGCGTAATCTGAACCCCTTTGGGTACGCCGGTACTACCGGAGGTGTAGATTATATAGTAGACTTCATCTTCTTGGATGCAAGTAGGGACTGACGCAAGTAGGGACGGTTCTTGACTTGCATTCTTGGGCTGGATGCAAGTAGGGACGGTTCCCGACTTGCGCCCTTGAACGTGCCGCTCGGTTATAGGAAACGGAAGTTCACTGAGAATATCTCCTTCCGCTGATCTGAGGTTTCCTTCTCGATCCACAACTAGACCGTCCACGATCATCATCTCCGCTTGAACCATCTCTTGGGGCACACGCTGCGGCGAGAGCACCAGCCAGGCTCCAGAAACCTCAATAATCTGCCGGACCCGTTCGGGAGGGGTGGCAGAATCAACGGGGATATAAGGGAATCCGGCTTTGACGCAGCCGATAAAACAAGTGAGCATCTCAGACTCCTTGTGCCCGTACACGACAATCGGGGTACCCCGCCGGATCTCTCCGCGCTCCCCTGCATCATAAAGCCAAGTAGCCAGGGAGTCGGATGAGGTTTTTAGCCGGGCATAGGTCAACATTTGTTCCCGATGTCTATGGGCTATGCGCTCAGGACAAAGTTCAGCCCAAGCATTGATTTTTTCGATCAACATAGTCAATCCCTCCAATGCAAGTGGGGACGGTTCTTGCTTGCATCCTCTTGCTCTCATCCTT
>OMOF01000223.1 GCA_900290375.1 Candidatus Desulfosporosinus infrequens | reverse complement strand
AAAGTAAAGAAACCTCCTAATGGCAGTTATTTTTAACCTCCATTAGGAGGTTTTACTTATACCACTTTAAAACCCTGTCAATAACTTGTGAAAATGTCACCCTCAGATAGAGCTAATTATCGGGTGAAAATGTCACCTTACTAGTTAAGCATATTTTTTAAGGAAGATGCTTTCAAGCATCAATAGAATGTCTTTGTCCTTATCTTCAAAAGTTATCTTTTTAACCAAGGTATGTCCGTATTTGAAATAATGGCTATCTGGCGGTGAGTACGGAATATTAGAGTGCTTAGGAGCAGATGCAGTTTTGTCAGGTTTCCTCTGTTTGATATATGGAACAACCTGAAAAAGAACTTTTTTATATTGGACCGCCACACCAATTCTAGGGCCGACCAAAACAGAGACTTTGGCCTTGTTTGCAATAGCGGGAAGGTCCGAAGATGTAATCACTTTGAAATTCCTATTGTAAAAAGAGAACACACCGCCAGCGTCGACAGAGCGAGTTAGTTTAACGCATAAAATGGAATCAATGTCCATGTTAGGTGATACAGACCTATAAGCAGATTGGGTATCTTCAGGTTCGACAGCAAAGGTATGATTAAACAGAGAAATATATGTTGCTAAAAACTCATTTGCTTGGTCGACCGTTGAAATGCCAGCAATCTTAAACTCAACAGGTAAGCGGCTTTGCAGAGTTGCCCAAAGTCTCTCTACGCGTCCTTTAGCTTGAGGTGAGCGTGCTGGAATCAGTGTAATTCCAAGTTCACCCATAGCCCTACCAAATTGAGTATCGTTGACGACTTTGCCAGAAAGCTGGTCTTCGATAGAGAGTTTACCAGCGAGTGTTGAGAGAAAAATAGCATGTCTATCGGTATATAAACTGACAGGAATGCCATGATTTATAAGACATTGGCGCATGACCTCCCAGTAGCCGTGAAGACACTCGTTCTTGGTCATATAAAGACCAACAACGTTTCCCGTAGCATCATCAATAGCGCCATGTAGGGAAAACTTCTCAGAGGAATCGAACCACTCAAATGGTGTTGCATCCATTTGTATAAGAAGACCTTCCTGAGGTTTGCGTTTACGTCGACGATGAGGCTTAAAACGACGACGCTTCTTAGGACTCTTGATATTTGACTTACTCAACAAAGAATGTAAAGCGGAGTAACTTATTTTTATATTTTCTTGGCGTTCAAGCAGTTCTTGAAAGTGTAAAAAATTAGCTGACTGATAGGTATTAGATTCTTTTAAGGCAATAATTTCTGCGACTAGTTTATCATCCAGCGTGTGACTCGGTTTACGACCGGTATTCTTATGGATGAGGAAGCTGGCACCTTGGGCTATGACTCCTTGTTTAAGCCGTATAATTTGGCGCTGGCTGATTCCTAAGCTAACCGCAGCCTCAGCAATGGTCATATGACCATCAATTACTTTTGATATAACAGTAAATCTATTCAGTTGTGTTTGTGACATAAGAAAATGCACCTCGTTATTCATAGTGACATTTTCTCACGATAATCTACATAGTGACATTATCATAAGTTAAACACATATAATACTTTAAAACCCTGTCAATAACTTGTGAAAATGTCACCCTCAGATAGAGCTAATTATCGGGTGAAAAT
>OMOF01000225.1:8830-10026 GCA_900290375.1 Candidatus Desulfosporosinus infrequens | reverse complement strand
AATCATAAGTAAAAAGTAAAAAGTAAAAAGTAAAAAGTAAAAAGTAAAAAGTAAAAAGTAAAAGTAAAAGGGGAGGGATGAGCTTGTTGTGGGTTATACTTTGCATTACCATTCTGGCAGTCGGCTGGGGGTGGAAAAACTCACGCTATTTGCTTCCCCTATTAATCCTAGGCCTACCTTTAGAAATCTCTAGAACATGGTTTCCGCACTTATTCATCTTAGACAAACTCGGAGAATTTGTGGGTATCATCGACTTGGGTCGCATCCTGACCTTAGCAGTTCTTATCTACTTTATTTATAAGCTGCTAAGGTCGAGTGGGGGAGCACATTATGATCATTACCTTGGAAATGTTTGTGATCATTTAGCAGAGAGTTTCCGCTCTCCATTATTTATCGTCTTAGGGAGTTATATTATATGGGGTGCCTTCTCGGTAATTTGGTCGATCGATCGCCTTCAGACATTAGTGGGCGTAGCTCGCTTAGCACTCCTTTGGTTTTTAGGAGCGGCTGTTTATTCTCTCGTTAAACGCAGAGAAGGGCACCAATCCGTGCTGGTATCTTTCGCAGTGGTATCTTCATCCTTGGCGGGAATCGGCGTCTATGAACTCTTGAGTGACCACTATATTTGGTATGGTGAGATTTGGCAACAGTTTGGCCGGATTAATGCAACCTTCGTAGACCCCAATATTTACGCACGTTTTCTGCTTATCGGTTGTTTAGCTACGGCTATTTTGATGCTCAATACGACTAAGGAGCGCAGGTGGATAGGCGCATTAGCTTTAGTCTTTCAGATTATGGCTATGTTCGGAACAGGGTCTAGGACGGCTTGGCTGATAGGCTTTGCAGTGGCGGTTCGCCGTCGAGCAGTCGTTTTGACAGTCCTAGGCGGTTTGGCTATAGCAGGGGTGAGTATCCTGCTAAACAACGGACTACGCAGTCNNAAAACTTTTGGGCAGCCTCCACTGAAAGAAAGTATCTAATTACATCCGGTTTCAAGATGTTCAGACAACATCCTTTAGTCGGAATAGGATTAGGGGGATTTCAACATGCTATGTTAACGACCTATGCTGCGGAAGTACAAAATAATGTCAGTCTTTCCCATACTGCTTTGATTACCACGGCTGCAGAATTGGGCATTATAGGTTTAGGTATACTAGCAATCTTTTTCGTATATCTATATGGGCGACTCCCTAGAG
>OMOF01000225.1:0-8820 GCA_900290375.1 Candidatus Desulfosporosinus infrequens | reverse complement strand
TGGGATATTTTTGCAGTGTTAGCCATCACGGCAATTTTCATTAGTGCACAGGGCGAAGGCCGTTTCTTAGAAGACCCGTATTTATGGATTTTAATGGGTTACTTAACAGCAGTTCGAGATATTGAGGAGGTGAGCTAAAGTGCGCTTATGCTTTCTTGGTGACGCTGGTAGCATTCATATGCAACGTTGGATTCACTATTTTTTACAAGCAGGTTATCAAGTGGACGTGATATCCTTTCGCCCGTGCGAGATCCAGGGGGCAAATGTGCACCTTTTGGCTCAAGGACACGCTGGGAGGCTAGCCTACGTAAAGGCTATCTTTAAAATTCGCCGACTTATTCGTGAGATTCGGCCGGATATGCTCCATGCCCACTATGCAACGAGTTTCGGGTTACTCGCCTTAGTAAGTGGGTTCAAACCGCTTGTTGTCACGGCCTGGGGGTCCGATGTTCTGGTTGCTCCGAAAGAATCAATTATCTTAAAAATTATTGTGGAGCAAGTGTTGAAGCACGCTGACGCTCTGACCTCGGATTCATCAAACATGTCGGAACGAATCCGGGAGCTTCTCAACGGGCACGAATGTATTTTGAAGACAATCACGATGGGGGTTTCACGGGATTGGTTTGAGCAAATTCCTGATCGTGTGAAGAAGCCTTTACAAATTGTAAGCCTAAGAGGGCATCAGACGAACTACAATATCGACGTACTTATCCAGGCGATGGTCGAGGTGACGAGAGCAGTTCCTAAGGCTCAACTGATCGTGGCTGGAGAAGGACCTGAAACACAAGCGCTCAGAGCGTTAAGCGCTTCCTTGGGAATGGAGGGGAATGTCCAGTTCGTAGGCCAACTTCCCCACGAGGCAGTTCAAAGTTACCTCAATGAATCCTCCATCTCTGCCAGTGTTCCCACCTCAGATGCCACCGCCGTCTCCCTCTTGGAGACGATGGCTTGTGGTTCGTTCCCCATTGTAACGGACTTGCCTGCCAACCGAGAATGGGTCGAGGATAACGTGAATGGACTCCTAGTTCCAGTCAAGGATTCCAAAGCCTTGGCAGTGGCCATCATTCGAGCGCTGGGAGATGCAACTTTTCGAGATCAGGCTGGAGAGATCAACCGTCAGCGCGTCGGGAATAAGGCCATCTGGGAAGATAACATGGGCGAAGTAGAAGAACTCTATCAACAACTGATTGCGCCCAAGAAAGGGATTTCATGAATATAATTCAGATGGGTAAAGCCTATACCGGAATGATCATGGGAAAAACAGATTATTGGCATCCCGATATGAAGACTAACAATTCGCTCAATAAGGAGTGCGTTGCCAAATACCCTGTCGATATGTCGGCTAAGGCTGAGTATGCCGGGGTATTTGATGAAGAACAAATTCCTCTGGTCGAAATCGATGGACACTTAAGTCATTTATCCGTCACGATTGCCCAGTATGCCTTGGGTAATTACGACGAATATCTAAGGACTCAGAACCCTCTCTATCGGCAACGGTTTTTAGGCTCGGCCGATTGGCTCGTCAAAAACCTCGTGGAGTTTCGAAGTGGGCAGTGGGGCTGGATTAACGATCATGATAAAATGGTCTATAACCTGAAAAAACCGTGGCTTTCTGCCTTGTCTCAAGGTCAGGCGCTGTCCGTTCTGATCAGAGCTTATCAGGACACGCAGGATAAGTTGTACTGGGATACGGGTCAAAAAGCGCTCAAGGCGTTCAATATTCCAGTGACCGAAGGTGGATTGTTAGCCAAATGGCAGGGCTTTGATTATTTTGAAGAATATCCATCTCAGATACCATCCTTTGTTTTGAATGGCTTTATTTTTGCACTTTGGGGATTATGGGAATTTCATCTCATAACCAAGAGCTCAGAGGCCAAAGCCTATTACGACTCCGGGCTAAAAACGCTGGAACATTCTCTGCAGGAGTACCAAGTTCCCTATCTGAACTGGTCAAGGTATGATCTCTACCCTTTTAAAGTAACGGATATAGCGAGCATCTTTTACCATAAACTCCACATCCAACAGCTTAGAGCCATGGCCTTACTTACTGGGAACGAAAGATTTAATCAACAGGCAGAGATTTGGGAAAAGGGAAGCAAGAACCCTGTCCGTTATGTCCTAGCCACGGCCTATAAAATACTTCATAAGCTCTCGATCAGTAAACAGAGCAGTTATGTTCCCAGCGTAAAAAAAGGGTAGACAAAGTCAGATGCAAGTCGCATGATTTGAGAAACAGCGGAGGAATACGATGAAGAAAGTCCTTATGATTGCGTACTTTTTTCCTCCTCTAGGTGGAAGCGGAGTACAGCGAACATTAAAATATGTCAAATATCTGCCCAGCTACGGAATCCTGCCGATTGTCAGTACCGTGAAGAGTGGACATAACTTCGCTTATGATCAGAGCCTCCTGAAAGAGATCCCCGACACGGTTCAAGTTCACCGCTCAAGCAGCTTAGAAACCCTCTGGCTGCGTAGTCTAATAGAAAAGTTTGCTCACTTGCGGAAGCCCCAAGATGTTCCAGAGAGCAACTCAGAGAACGTAACTGAGAGCAACTCGAAGAACGTCACAGAGAACAAATCGGCAGAGAGCTTAAATATAGATCAGAGAAAGTCGATCAAACAACGACTTTTTGAGTTCATTGACAATTATCTCTTTATTCCCGACTCTAAAATACGGTGGCTCCCGTTTGGATTTCTAAAATCATGGCAAATTGCCCGCCACGAACACGTCGATTATCTTTTTTCTACCTCTTACCCGTATACAACTCATCTCATCGCGTTATTGGTTCATAAGTTCTATAGAAAACCATGGATTGCTGATTTTAGGGATCCGTGGGTGGGTAATAAAGCGATGCAAAAACAGATTCCTTTGCGGATAAAACTTGACGCTTGGCTCGAGCGTAAGATTGTTCAGAATGTAGACCATCTTGTGAATGTTACACCCTCCTTGACCGAGATGTACAAAAAACGTTATCCCGAGCAGGCGCAAAAGATGATTACCATTACCAATGGGTTTGATCCGGACGATTTTACTGAGGTCAGCCCGGTGGCACAGAAAAAGTTTACGCTGATACATACTGGAATTATTGCCGAAGCCTATGACATGGAGACCTTCGTAGAAGGGGTAGCCTCTTTCCTGCAGAGACAGCCGGAGGCCCAAGGTAATTTTCAAGCCCTTTTTATAGGTTATGTACCACCAAAATATCAAGAGCTTTTAAAGAATAAATTGCCAGGGAATGTTACAATCCTGCCTTATATGAGCCACAAAGAGGTTCTTAACTATCAGGCCGGAGCAGACTTGCTTTTTCTCACGTTCGATCAGAGCGTCGATATCGCCTACTCTGGAAAAATCTTTGATTATATAGGGGTTGGGAAGCCGATCCTAGGGCTCCTGCCTAAAGGGGTAGCAGCGCAGCTTATCCAGGAACGAAAGCTCGGTACGGTGGTTCCCTTGGGAAAATCTCTCAAACTTGCCGACGCAGTGAGCCTATATTTTAATAGCTGGCGAGAGGGAGAAGGAAAAGCTACTGGGCGGCAGGTAACCGCGACCGAGAAGTGCGCGGATTTTAACCGAGTGAATCTAGCCGGTCAACTGGCCAGTTTAATGAAGTAGTAGTTAGTTAAGAAAGGGAGACCAGGGCGTGCGTATTTTGATGCTGACTCAGTATTTTTATCCAGAAAACGGAGCGGCGCAAGTTCGCCTGTTGGAAGTAGCTAAGGCCATACGGGATCATGGGCATGAAATCGAAATAGTGACAGCTTTCCCAAATTATCCGACTGGAGTAATCCCGACGGATTACCGAGGTAAGTTTTTTATGAAGGATTCCCACGCTGGAATCCCCATTTACCGGACTTGGATCTACCCAGTGCAAAGAGGTAAATTTTGGAAGAGGTTACTTAACTATTTTTCCTTTGTTTTTTCAGCTTGTCATGGCGTCTTAAAGGCAGGAAAAGCCGATTATATTTTCGTCGAGTCGCCACCGCTTTTCATCGGGTTTACCATGTTTTTCGCCAAGTGGGTGAAGGGTGCCAGAGTAATCTTAAACATCTCTGACCTTTGGCCTGAATCGGCAGTTTCCTTAGGATTGGTAACGAACCGTTCTGTGATTGCCCTTACCGAAAGGTTAGAAAGGTCTATGTATAAAACCGCCTGGCGAATTTCTGCTCAAACGGAAGGGATTATTAAGTCCTTAAAGGACCGAGGAATCCCGGAAGCTAAGCTTGTTTTCCTGCCGAACGGGGTAAATCCCGACCTTTTTGCCCCGCAAGCGCCAGACAAGGCTCTCAACCAGAAACTGAAGCTTAAGAATAAGTTTGTCATCCTCTATGCAGGAACTATGGGCTATGCTCACGGTTTGGACGTTGCCTTACAGGCGGCTAAGAGTTTAGAACAAATTGATCCAGAGGTTGTTTTTCTCTTCGTTGGGGATGGCTCTGAAAAACCGCGTCTCCAAGCAATGGCTCAGGATTTGCAGCTCAATAATGTACGCTGGGTAGATTTTCAGCCCATTACGGAAATGAAGCGTTACTATAGTTTAGCGAGCCTTACGCTCTCAACTCTGCGCCGTTATAAACTTTCCGAAGGCGTGCGTCCCTCTAAGGTGTTTCCGGGCCTGGCTAGCGCCAAACCTCTAATCTACGTCGGAGAAGGAGAAGGGGCAAAAATAGTGGCAGACAGTGGTGGAGGGATTGTCCTACCACCAGAGGAGCCAGAACTTCTGGCCCAAGCCATTTTAGAACTGAAGAAGGATCCAGAGCGTTGTAGGAAAATGGGCAAACTCGGACGGGAGTTCGTGTCGCTGCATTATTCGTGGAGTTCGATTGTAGCTCGTTGGTTAGAAGACTTAGGTTTATAATGTGATGTGACTGAAGAAAGGGGGGAAACTGAAATGGCAAAACTGTGCTTATTAGCAAATGCAGCCAGCCCACATACGCAAAAATGGGCGATCGAGCTATCCCGACGAGGATGGACAGTTGAGCTGATCAGTTTTCTACCTGCAAAAATCCCCAATATTCCAGTCCACGTTGTTCCAAAAGGCTTAGGAGGTAAAATCGACTTCATCCTGCGCCTGCATTGGGTTGAGAAAAAAGTTCAAGAGTTACACCCCGATCTACTTCATGCTCATTACGCCACAAGTTTCGGTTTTATTGGAGCCCTTTCCAAAGAACGTCCATTTATTATCTCGGCGTGGGGGAGTGATATCTTTTCTTTCCCGAGAAAATCCATTTTTCATCGTCTCTTGCTCTCGTGGATTTTAGGAAAAGCGAACTTCCTATGTTCAACGAGCGAAATCATGGCCAAAGAGATGTACCGCTATATCTCTAAAGATAGCAAGATTGAAGTTATTCCGTTTGGAGTTGATCTGGAGCAGTTTTCTCCCCCTAGATTGCGAGAGGCTCCGCTGCAGAAGCAGGTGGTCTTTGGCGTAGCTAAATACCTACAGCCCATTTACGGATTAGATTATTTGCTGAAAGCGTTCGCCCGTATGGAGTATTCTCATCCGGGTCGCGCTTTATTAAAAATTGCTGGGAACGGACCTGAGCTTGGCCGACTCCAGACCATGGCCGAAAAACTTGGGATTGCGGGTAAAGTCGCCTGGTTAGGGGAAGTTACGAATTCTGAGGTCGCAAGATTTTACCAAGAACTTGATGTCGTAGTCGTCCCTTCACTGGAAGAAAGCTTTGGAGTAACTGCAGTGGAAGGATCCGCTTGTGCCCGTCCGATTATTGCCAGCCGCGTGGGAGGACTGCCAGAAGTGGTCCTGGACGGAAAGACAGGACTTATGGTCGAGGCGCAGAACGTTGATAGTCTCGTCGCTGCCATGGAATATATGCTAGAAAACCCGAAAGAACGGGCGCGCATGGGCTTGGCCGGTCGAGAGTTCGTTGTGAAACACTATGATTTTCAAGATAATGTAACCCAAATGGAACAGGTATATAAAACCTTGATCAAGTCAAGGCTTTTAGGTATATGAAGGAAATAACAAGTCAAAGATGCCATGGCAGACTGGCTGGTTATTTCCTTGAATATGCCAAAATATAAAGGAGATGCATGCGTCGTGGCTCGTAAAGAATTTTTAGCCTATGGATTACCTCTTATTGAAGAGGACGACATCGCTGAAGTAGTGGATAGTCTTAAATCTAATTGGATAACAAAGGGACCCAAAACTAATGAATTTGAGAAACAATTTGCCGAGTATATCGGAGTCAAACATGCGATTGCCGTCAACTCCTGTACTGCAGGTCTCCATCTCTCCCTAGTCGCTGCCGGACTCGGCGCTGGGGATGAAGTGATTACAACTCCCATGACCTTTGCAGCCTCAGCGAACGTAATCATACATACAGGAGCAACACCGGTTTTGGCTGACATTGATCCTGTGACCATGAATATCGATGTCAAGGAAATTCGTAAAAAGATCACACCCCGTACCAAAGCGCTTATTCCAGTCCATATGGCCGGGCACCCGTGTGAAATGGATGAGATTATGGACCTAGCCCGGGAACACAATCTGTTTGTCCTAGAGGATGCTGCCCACGCTGTTTATACTCAGTACAAAGGGAAATTGATCGGCTCGATCGGCAATGCGACTGCTTTTTCTTTCTATGCTACAAAAAACCTGGCAACCGGAGAGGGTGGCATGGTTACTACGAACGATGATGCCTTGGCCGAGAAAATTAGAATCATGAGCTCACACGGTATGAGCCGGAACGCTTGGAATCGTTACTCGGCGACAGGTTCTTGGTACTACGAAGTTCTTTATCCTGGTTTTAAATATAACATGACTGATATCCAAGCTGCTCTCGGGATAACTCAGCTGGCTAAGTTGGAGCGTATGCAGGGTATACGCCTGGAAATTGCTGAGCGCTTTAACGAAGAGTTCAGTAAAATGCCCGAACTGGAAATCCCAACGACTAAAGATTATGCCCGTCATGCCTGGCATTTGTATATCCTCAAGCTGAACTTGGAAAAACTATCCATAGACCGTGCCGAATTTATCGAAGAATTAAAGGCTGAACAAATAGGCACGAGTGTACACTTTATTCCCCTACCAATGCATCCCTACTATAGAGATACGTTCGGTTTCCAAAAAGGAGATTTTCCGCAAGCAGAAACGACTTATGAACGAATTATCTCCTTGCCGCTTTATCCGAAGATGAGTAAGCAAGATACAGAAGACGTCATTGAAGCGGTGCAGCGGATCGTTGGGCGTTTTCGACGGTAAGAACGACGGGGAGTGTTCAAACGTTCATTCCGTGCACAGGTCATTCGCTTGTCGTGAAAGAATCCCCCTGCTCGTATGGGGTAAACGCTGGGCTTGGTTACGGTTTAGAGTAGAAAAGCTTTAGCTAGATTAGGAAGGAGAGAAACGAATGGGTCAGAGATCGGCGGCATCTGTGGAAGGCAAAGGGTTGAAATATTCTCGGTGGCAACTCATACTGAAGCGGTTGCTCGACCTTGTTGTTGCCGCGATCCTACTTGTGGTCCTCTCCCCGCTCTGGTATGCGATTGTCCTCTGGATTCGCATGGATTCACCGGGACCGGCAATATTTAAACAAACGCGCGTGGGACTCCACGGTAAGCCCTACACCATCTATAAGTTTCGGACTATGATTCAGAACGCTGATGCTATAATGACGGCAAGGCTGGAAAAAGTGACGGATTTGGAAAATTTTGTTTTTCAGGAGAAGGATGATCCCAGAATCACACACAGCGGGCGGTTTTTGCGTAAGACTAGTTTGGATGAACTGCCTCAGCTCCTGAATATTTTTAGAGGGAATATGAGTTTGGTCGGGCCACGCCCAGAAGTTATGGCTATCGTAAAACATTACACACCAGAACAACGCAGACGTCACGATGTCTTGCCAGGTGTCACTGGCTGGGCACAGGTCAACGGACGAGGAGAGTTAACCTTGGGAGAAACCTTGGCCTATGATCTAGAGTATGTCAGGCGCTGGAGTTTTTGGCTGGATCTATTAATTCTTTGGAAAACCCTATCAGTCGTATTCTCCGGTAAAGGGGCCTACTAGGCAAAGAGGGACGGAGAGAGGGAGAGGGACGGGGGACGGTTCTTGTTTGCATGCAAGGTTGGAGGGACGGGGGACGGTTCTTGTTTGCATGCAAGTTTAAGAGTGCAAGTTAAGAACCGTCCCCGTTTGCATCGTTTGCAGGAGACGCGGGACGAAATCGAGCCATAACTTGGATAATAGTTCGTCGAATATGCTAGTCGAGTATGTAAGTCGGATGCAAGTCAAGAACCGTCCCCGATTGCATCCCGATTGCACGCGATCGTATCAGAGGAGGTAGAGACGTGGTTAGAGAGAAAATTCTTGAGATCCTAACAGATATTTGTGGCACGGATGAAATAAAACGAAATCCAGATCTCGAACTGTTCAAGAATGGGTTGCTAGATTCTTTTGGAATCATTGAGTTATTTGTAGCTATTCACGAGCAGCTCGACATTGAAGTGGCACCGACTGAAATGGAACGTGAGGAATGGGAAACTGCCAATAAAATTATTGCCTATCTTGAGGAGCGTAAGGTCTAATGATGATTCGCCGTCGTTTCTGGCCGATGCTCATTGCCGCTCTTCTTTTTGTGCTAACGGTCTTGGAGATGGGCCCCGTCACAAAGTGGACGGTAACTCAGTTCTATTTAAAGCCGGGGGTTATCGAGCAGGTAGCAGGGTCGCAAAGCAACGAGGTGTTTAAGGGGACAATCCTGCAGCAGCAGGGACTCGAGAGGCAGGATATTTTGCCGGTGTATGGGTCTTCAGAATTCTCGTCGGTTTCAGCGTTTCACCCATCCTATCTCTTTGCGGG
>OMOF01000727.1 GCA_900290375.1 Candidatus Desulfosporosinus infrequens | reverse complement strand
CGATGATCGGTTTTTTCGTGGTTCGTAAGTGTTCGATGAACAAGCTATCTTTTTTCAGTTCGTCGATCTCAACCTTGAAACCGTTTACGCCTGCATGTAACCACATTTCAATCGTTTCGGCGGTTACATCATCGGCCCATACTAACAGTCCCCTTGATTGGAGTTCACTGATCGCATTTCTCGTTTGCTTAAAATAAGGATTTATACTGGTTTCCCACTCCACAATCTCAATACCACCATTCCAACTTAAGGGCAAACGGCAAAGAATCGGAAGCGTATACAAGGTTACATTTACATTGTATGGGATGTGGCTGCTCTCCTCTATACTTTGTAAGATAGCGTGCAATTCACGCCGCAGGAGCGTCTGACGGTCTTTCGTGGAGAAATAGTCCTTAATACTACAATCCGGTCTGCTCAATCGTTCCTCCATGATTGTTTCTCCTGTAATTAAGTTAACGATTGGCTGGCTAAATATTTCTAACAAGTTCGACACCTACTCTCTTTCAAATGAATATTGACTTTTTGCGAACTATTGACCCTGCTAACTTAGTTGGCAGGGCCATATCTCCTGATGTGATGTCTAGTGTGACTTACCTATTTTTGGGTAGGTTGCTGTGTGGCTTTCTGTGAATTAGGTAACGTCAAGATCGTATTTAGCGCACTTAGTATTTCGTTTTCATCCGTTACAACGTGCGTTCCATTATCATCGGTATATACCAGAGATGGGATCTGTTTGACAAAAACCGTAGGTGGTCCAACTTGCACGGCTATAGGCAATGTTACTTTATCTTTTTGTTGGAACGCTTTGGCATCCGCTATAGCTTTTGCTGGATCTGTTGTTTTGACAAAGGTACTGACTAAGACCAAGGGCTTGTGCGTGCTCGTATCCATCTTGCTTAGTCTATCTTGGATTGCCGAAATGTCTTTTTGTGATTGATCGGACCAAGTTGCAAAGAATAGCGTTGGTGTTATTGCTGTGTTTAGATAAACTTGTTTCATGTCGGTGGATTGCGCATTGAGAATTGGGATCAGGTGATAGTCGGCAGTGGCTTCCACTCCTTGTTCGGAAACCCCAGCAAGATTTGAGCCACCGTGCTGGGCATTTCTAAAGATGGATACTCCAATGAGTAGTACAACGAACAGTACCAGAACTCCTAAAATGGTCATTTTCCCCCGTTTTGTCATGATTGATTTTCCCCTCCCGTTTACTTATTTTGTGGATTTCCTGTTATTGGGTTAAAAACGGGCGGAGTGTAATCCCCCGCTGTCGATGCTTGGGTGCTAGAATCTGCATTAGTAGTACTATGG
>OMOF01000226.1:1148-6584 GCA_900290375.1 Candidatus Desulfosporosinus infrequens | reverse complement strand
AACCCCTCCTTTTTCTTTAATCGCTCTGAGTCCCGCTGTACCGTCGGCACCCATGCCAGAGAGAATGACGCCGATACTGCTCTCCCGTTGGTCATCCGCCAGGGACCGAAGAAAGAAATCTATAGGCAAATGCAGCGTGTGGGGCACCGTAAAATTGAAAAGGTGTAGCACTCCATGCTGGATCGACATTTCTTTGTTGGGCGGAATTACATAGACGCAGTCGGGCTGAACAGTCGTCTTATCAGTGACCTGAACAACCTTCATAGTCGTAGCGCTCTGAAGTAATTCCGCCAAAATACCTTTCCGCCTCTGCTCCATATGTTGAATGATCACAAAAGCTAAACCGCTATTTTCGGACACGTTGCTTAAGAAAGCTAACAGAGCCTCCAGCCCTCCTGCAGAAGCACCAATGCCAACGATCGGGAAGTCTACTTTTATGTTAACTGTTTCGGGGTCATTAACCCAAGAATTTTTAGTCCTTCCNNTTTCATCTTAGCTCTCCATTCGCTGCTTAATACGTACTTTTTCTTCTTAATTATAACAAACTTTAACACTTTTTTTCGTTTCTAAGCCTTACTGCCTAGAAAAATTTTTGTACCTACAGTCTGAGACACGAATTAAACAACAATATAGAATTTCTATTACAACTTGCGTACAAATGGGCAAGTACCTTCGGAGCCTCCTCCTGTTGTTCCAGAAGTTTGAGCCTCCCACGGTTCGTGTACTTTGTCCGAGTATATAATAACGCAAAAAAAGCCCCCACCAATGAGGGCAACAATTCTTTTGCATACAGATTTGTCAATTATGATCACTTATAATTACCAGAAACTCAGTTGCTGGTATCTAACTGTACTTTGGTATTGATTGAGTAATCGATCCAACTGCTGACTANNCCAATCCGAATTTATTAAGCTTGCCACGCAATACCTCGATTCTCTTTAAAATTTTATCTTCCACTTAGATTCCTCCTAAAATGTTATCTTTAGGATATTTTATCTCTATTAACACAAATTAACAACGGTATTTTATCCATATATAGTAAGTTATCCTGTCGTAATATGCAGATACGGATACTATTGCCCCTACCTGTCATCGAGGGGCAATGCATAATATAACAAATCAATACTAGCAAATAATAAGCTCATCAACCCAAAGAGGAGATGAGCTAAATGAAACGGATCAAGATTGGTAGAGTACTCATTACAATGTTCGGCCTACGCTTAGCAATGAAAAATACTCATCAGTCGAAGCCCGATGAGTATTCCCTGCCACTAAACCCGTTTTTTGATAATTAGGTAATTTCTTATCCAAAAACAGCTGGATAATAAGTGACCCATCCTCCGCTCAAATTTCTAACTTTGGTAAATCCGTGTTGTATCAAAATTCGATAAGCCAAGTAGCCTCGTAGCCCTATCTCGCAGTAAACCACAATTTCCTTATCTTGAGGAAGTTCCGATAAGCGACTGCGTAGGTCATTTATGGGAATATGCAACGAGCCAGGAATAAATTTAGCTCTTCGTTCTTCCTCGTCGCGCACATCAACGATAAATACCTCTTTCGTAATTTTACTTAGTTCCTGCCACTGGATCATGCGAACATCACCATTAATAATATTTTCCGCCACGTAGCCGGCCATGTTAACCGGGTCTTTAGCCGATGAAAATGGTGGAGCATAAGCTAGTTCGAGTTCCTGTAAATCATAAACAGTACCTTGGTGACGAATTACCCCAGCGATGTCATCGATCCGTTTATCTACTCCCTGAGCTCCAACAGCTTGGGCACCCAAGACTCGGCCGTCCGTTGGATCAAAGAGAAGTTTAATGGATAATCTTGTTGATCCAGGATAATACGAAGCATGGGAATTAGAGTGAGTAAAAGATACTGCATGGGGAATTCCTAATTTGAGGAGCATTTTTTCATTCGCACCAGTCGCCGCTGCCGCTAAATCAAAAACCTTTGCGATAGCAGTACCTTGGGTTCCCTTATACTCACTGTTCCGACCTGCGATGATGTCAGCAACAATGCGGCCTTGCTTATTGGCAGGCCCGGCAAGCGGCAAGAGCGCAGCTTGTCCTGTCACAATGTTTTTGACCTCAATGGCATCGCCAACAGCATAAATATTCGGGTCTGAGGTCTGGAGTCTTTCATTAACTTTGATTCCGCCTAAGTCCCCAATCGTCAACCCGGCTTCCTTAGCTAATTTAATTTCAGGTTTTACACCAATAGCCAAGATGGTTATGTCAGCTTGAATTTCCTCGCCGCTTTGGAGGGTAATGAGGATCCCCTTCTCCTTTTTAGCAAAGGATTTTACTCCATCTTCCAAAATAAGGTTGAGTCCTTTGTTGAACATATGCTCATGAAGAATTGCGGCCATTTCAAAATCCAGAGGCGCCATGACCTGATTACTCATTTCTATAATCGTTGTGTCAATTCCTCTGGCATGAAGATTTTCAGCCATTTCCAAGCCAATAAAGCCGCCACCCACAACTGCCGCTGTTTGAGGCTGCTGCTCATCGAGGTATCGTTTAATTAGATCAATATCTGTTACATTGCGCACAACAAGAGCTTCGATATCATCGATTCCGGGAATCGGCGGACGAAGCGGAGCTGCCCCCGGCGCAAGTATCAAAATATCATAGGATTCTCGATAGACCTTACCACTACTTTCTTGGACTTCGATCGCTTTTTCCTCAGGAAAAATACGGGTAACCTCACTATGGATTCTTACATCAATAAGAAAACGACTTCTCATTGCTTCAGGTTTTGATACCAGAAGAGCTTCCCGATCATTTATAACTCCACTGACATAATACGGTAAGCCACAGTTAGCGTAGGAGATATGTTCTCCTCGCTCAAAGATAATGATTTCCGCCTCTTCATCCAAACGGCGCAAGCGTGCTGCAGCACTGGCTCCTCCTGCGACTCCACCCACTATGAGTACCTTTTTGCTCATCACAACTTCTCCTTTAGCTCATTAAATTACCCTCATCAAGTTCTATCGAAGGAACTACATTTAAAGTTATGAAAATGATACCATGGTTAATTGGCATTTGACAATAACTATATTTAATTACATCCAAATATTTCCAGAGGAGCATCTGTATGCGTCATTGCCCACCGTATCAAGCTTTTCAAGAAGATCGCTGAACAGGGCTATAGCATGATCGTTGTGGAAACTCATCGTGTGCTTCACTGCAAACAGGATTGATGATTCTCTTCAACTTTTAAAGATTATAATCACTATGTATTTTGCTCAGGGTCGCAAATGTCATATAATTCCGCTAAACTTGTGATTGTATATGTACTTTGAATTTTCTCAGAGTATTTTTGCGATTTTCTATTGATCCAACAGTTATCAATTCCTGACAAAAGGCCGCCTTTTATATCGGTATTTAAGGAATCCCCGATAATAAGCGCTTCCCTGATTTTAAAATCCTTTATATGACCCATAACATAATCAAAAAATTCTTTTGATGGCTTTTGGAATCCAATGCTTTGAGAATCAAATATGTCTTCAAAAAATCCATATAGTCCCGCATGTTTCAAACGCTTTATCTGAGTTTTTGTTATTCCATTTGTAATGGCAAAGAGTCTATGCGACACTGATAAGCTCTGACACAATTCTAAAGCTCCGTCTATCAGTTGATGCCCATTGCCCAAAAGTTCTCGATATTGATTTTCCCATTCCATACCATCCACAGTTTTTCCCAATTTCAATAAGGTTCCTGAAAACCTTGAGTTTAATACTTCATCTAGTGTAATATTTCCGTTTTCATAATCGATCCACAGTTGTTTGTTGACGGAATCGTAGACTCGAAACAGCTCATCCGAAAAAGTATATCCATATTGATGAAACAATTTGTTTAACGAATCAATTTCGTTAGCACCGAAATCTAGCAATGTATCATCTAAATCAAAGAGCAATATTCTATAACTCATTTTTCTCTCCCCACAAATTAATATTATTAACTCTTTAAAGGAAATTACTGGTATAATAATCATAACGATAGTGATAGCTTTGATTTCTAAGCGAAATCCTCTTTCAGAAAGGATTTCGCTGCTTCCCACAGCAGGTTCCCTGCTTGCGGGCGCAATATTTTAACTTTTTTTGGAACAATTACTATTTTGCACCGTTTTCTTTGATTGATGATCTTGGGAAATAAAGTCATGTCCCACTAAATGGATTTTTCATTGTAAACTGCTTTATCAGACCATATAATATAATTGTAACTATTATAATTTTACATACATTTTATTTAAATTATAGTATACTAAAAATGGTATTGATTCAAATAAAAACTTGAATACAAAGGCATAAAAATATCGAAGGATCGTGCGGCGCAGCTAGGGAAAGAGCGGGAAACTCCAGTAGAAGACACATATTGCTTGGACTGGTTCATGTGCTTCAAAAAGGAGAAATAATAGAAAAAATTCGGTATGTTGTTTCATGACTGACCCATATTTATCTTGTAAGGGAGGGAACTTTATGCATGAAGAAGGTAAATGTCCAGTAACGGGTAGAACTAATAATACGACTAAAGCCAGTGGTACTTCAAATAGGGATTGGTGGCCGAACCAGTTGAACCTCAAGATTCTTCACCAGAACTCTATTTTGAGTAATCCGATGGGCGCTGAGTTCAATTACGCTGAAGAGTTCAAGAAACTCGACCTAGAGGCCCTGAAGAAAGACCTGTATGCGCTCATGACCCACTCGCAAGATTGGTGGCCTGCTGATTACGGTCACTACGGGCCGCTCTTCATCCGGATGGCGTGGCACAGCGCAGGCACATACCGCACAGGCGACGGTCGCGGTGGCGCGGGGTCCGGTACCCAACGCTTCGCGCCCCTCAACAGCTGGCCCGACAACGTGAACCTCGACAAGGCGCGCCGTCTGCTCTGGTCGATCAAGCAGAAATACGGCAGGAAAATTTCCTGGGCCGACCTGATGATCCTCGCCGGCAACTGCGCAATAGAGTCAATGGGACTCAAGACGTTCGGTTTTGGTGGCGGACGCGAGGATGTATGGGAGTCGGAAGAGGATATATATTGGGGCTCTGAGGCCGAGTGGCTTGGCGACAAACGCTACTCCGGCGACCGGGATCTCGAGAATCCGCTCGCCGCCGTGCAGATGGGCCTGATCTACGTGAACCCGGAAGGGCCGAACGGCAACCCGGATCCGGTAGCCTCTGGTCTTGATGTTCGAGAGACCTTCGAACGTATGGCCATGAATGATGAAGAGACCGTCGCGCTCGTCGCCGGCGGGCACACCTTCGGTAAATGTCATGGCGCAGGCGATCCGGCGCTTGTCGGTCTGGAACCTGAGGCCGCCAGCATTGAGCAACAGGGCCTCGGCTGGAAGAGCAGCTTCGGCAGCGGCAAAGGCGAGGATACGATCGGCAGTGGCATCGAAGGCGCCTGGAAGCCGAACCCGACTAA
>OMOF01000226.1:0-1138 GCA_900290375.1 Candidatus Desulfosporosinus infrequens | reverse complement strand
GGGAGCTGGTCAAGAGCCCGGCTGGGGCAAATCAGTGGCTGGCCAAGGACGTAGCCGAAGAAGACATGGTGGTTGACGCCCACGACCCATCGAAGAAGCACCAGCCGATGATGACCACGGCGGACCTCTCCCTTCGCTACGACCCGATCTACGAACCGATCGCACGGCGCTACCAGCAAAACCCCGAGGAATTCGCGGACGCCTTCGCCCGTGCATGGTTCAAGCTGACCCACCGCGATATGGGGCCACGTTCACGCTATCTTGGTCCTGAGGTTCCTGCGGAGGAACTGATCTGGCAGGACCCGGCGCCCGCAGTCGATTATGAATTGATTAACGAACAGGATATCGCGGATCTCAAGGGTAAAATCATGGCTTCTGGCCTGTCTGTCTCCCAACTTGTCACAACAGCCTGGGCCTCAGCGTCCACGTTCCGCGGCTCCGATAAGCGTGGTGGGGCAAACGGGGCACGCATCCGTCTTACACCGCAGAAGGATTGGGAAGTCAACCAGCCAAGTCAGCTGAATACAGTGCTTTCGGTCCTTGAAAAAATTCAAACGGAGTTTAATGGTGCACAGACAGGCCAAAAGAAGGTTTCTCTCGCCGACTTGATCGTCCTTAGCGGATGTGCGGGTATCGAACAAGCTGCGAAGAATGCCAGTCACAGTGTGTTCGTTCCTTTTAGGCCGGGACGTACAGATGCCAAGCAGGAGCAGACCGACGTTACGTCATTCTCGGTGCTCGAACCATCTACAGATGGGTTCCGCAACTACTTAAAAACCAAATTTTCCATATCAGCAGAAGAACTTTTGCTTGATCGTGCCCAACTGCTGACCTTGACCGCTCCAGAAATGACGGTTCTAGTTGGCGGTATGCGCGTCATGAATGCCAATTACGGACAGTCTCAGCACGGTGTCTTCACCAAGAAACCAGAGACACTCACAAATGACTTCTTCGTGAACCTGCTTGACATGAGCACAACGTGGAAGGCGACATCTGAAGATGAAAACGTGTTCGAGGGTCGTGATCGCGCGACGGGCGAACTCAAGTGGACTGGCACCCGTGTTGATCTCATCTTCGGTTCAAATTCCCAACTCCGGGCCATCGCGGAAGTCTATGCCTGTGATGACTCTCAGGATAA
>OMOF01000326.1 GCA_900290375.1 Candidatus Desulfosporosinus infrequens | reverse complement strand
TAGTTCCGGTGCAATTACATAAATATTAACACTAGAGTCATACACTAACGGCTTATGCATAGCAAACAGAAGCTCAACTTCCGCGTTAAATTTCCGTGCAAGCTCCAATGCTGTTTCCAAGGCTCGACGTGAGTACTCTGAGGCATCCGTTGCAACTAATATTTTTTTCAAAATAAACTCCTCCTTCTATAATTATCTTAAGGTAAGCGGAGCACCGTTCAGCAAGTCCAACGGTGGCTCCTTGAAGAGAACTTAGAGCAAAGTGAACATACTCATGTTATTAATTACAAAATAAGTTAAGCCTAGATCTTCAATATGGAGGATTAGCATTTCGAAGGTACGTCGCCTATGGTGCACTCTGAATAGATGTGCAAGATACAACGGAACGTTGGAGGCTCCTAAATTCTTAGCCTCACTTGGAGATTTAAGACGTTAAATCAGACGGGGTCTTGGCCCCGGCGGGATCAAAAATCCGATACGCGAGTAGTTTCACGCGGTCATTTACTAAGAACCATGCTAGCGCATACCCCCAAACTAACAGTGCCCAACCCCAGCCGAGGGGTGCCATAAAAAGACCATAAACCGCAATCAACGTCGCCACGATTTGCGTGCCGAACACGGCCATCCATAAAATCCGTGCTGGGCGGATGGACCAGAACGGACCGCGTGTGCGTGTGAGAAAAATCGTCAGGTGTCCTGCCACGGACAGTTTCAAATACATTAGCGTCTGGATGTGCGCACGGTCGAGAAGAAAGACATGCTCACCTAGATAGAACAATACGAAGGCGGAAACGACTCCAATGACGCCCAGCACCGTAGAGACCCCCAGCACCATGCGCATGTTCCATGCCTCGGGCTGATCCTTGTAAAGAACGTTGTCATAGGCTATGGACAGGATGGCACCGTCGTTGAGCAACGCCAGCATCACGATCATAACTGCGGTCAATGGATAAAAGTTAAAGATCAGGATCGCCAGCGTCATGAACAACAGCACGCGCAGTGTCTCGGTGATGCGGTAGATCGCGTAACTGTTCATCCGTTGAAAAATTTTTCGACTCTCCTTGATCGCGTCAATAATCACCGATAGGCCTGGCGTCATCAGCACGATGTCCGCCGCTGCGCGCGCTGCGTCCGTCGCGCCCGAAACGGCGATGCCGCAGTCGGCCTTCTTCAGTGCGGGAGCGTCATTCACCCCGTCGCCCGTCATGCCGACGATGTGGTTGCGTTTTTGCAGAACATCCACAATGTGAAACTTATGCTCAGGGAACACCTGGGCGAAACCGTCGGCCTTCTCAATGGACTCGGTCATCGCCGTCGTCTCTTGATGCTGTGTATCGCCTAGGCTACTGGCATCGAGAATGGTCATGCCCATCCCTAAGGTCTTAGCAGTTTCTAGGGCGATAGCCAGTTGATCGCCCGTAACCATCTTAAACTTCACACCCATCTGACGCGCTGTCGCGATGGTTGCCTTGGCATCATCCCGTGGTGGATCGAACAGGGGTAACACGCCCAGAAACTGCCATTGGTCGTCTCCCTCGGCCCGCGCCACACCCAACGAACGAAAGCCGCGCGTGGCAAATTCGTTGACAGCTTTTTCGACGGCGGGCTTCACCTGTTCGGCATTAACCGACAACTCCAAGATCACCTGCGGCGCGCCCTTGGTCACCTTGAATTCTTTTCCGTCTAAACCCTTGACTGTGGCTTCTGTGCGTTTATGCACTGGGTCAAAGGGCTGGAAATGAAGCACCTCGTAACCTTTCAAGGCCTGGTCATTTTTCAGACCGCCCAGCACTGCCAGATCAATCGTGTCGTTATTTTCCGCGCGCGACGCTAGTGCGCCATTGAAGATAACTTGCTCGGCGGGAACATTGTTCACGCTGAATGGATCGCCTAGGGTCAGTTTGTTCTGGGTCAGAGTACCCGTCTTGTCCGTGCACAGTATGTCCATGCCCGCTAATTCCTCAATGGCTACTAACCTGCTCACAATCGTCTGTTTCTTGGCAAGCAGGCGCGCGCCCACCGCCATTGTAACCGACAACACCGTTGGCATCGCCACGGGAATCGCAGCTACGGTCAGGACTAGGGCGAATTGCAATGTGGTGAGGATCGGGTCGCCGCGAAATATCGCGATGACAAGAATCAGCGTCACCAAAGCCACTGCGAGTATGATCAAGTAATTGCCGATCTTCAGCACCGCGCGTTGAAAGTGGCTGACGGTGTGGGCCTCCTGCACCAGTTGCGCCGTCTTTCCGAAATAGGTGTTCCCACCTGTGGCATAGACCAGTGCCTCGATTTCGCCCTGACGGATGATCGAACCAGAAAACACTGCCTCGCCGGGTTTACGAGTAGCGGGCAACGACTCTCCCGTCAATGCAGACTGATCTACCTCCACCGAATCGCCCGCCAGCAAGCGCGCATCCGCTGGCACAATGTCGCCCAAGCGCACGCGTATAAGGTCGCCTGGCACCAATTCGCGCGCCGCTGGGGTAGTCCACTTCCCATCGCGTTTCACCCTAGCCTTGATCGCCAGCTTAGATTTCAGAGCAGAGATAGCATTGCCCGCCTGACGTTCTTCCCAGAATCCCACCACTGCGTTGACAACCAGCAAAAGAAAGATGACGAAGAAATCCGGCCAGTGCCGAACCACGCCAGACAAAATCACAGCCACTTCGATCATCCACGGGATGGGACCCCAAAAATAGGAGAGGAATTTCAGTAGCGGATTTACTTTCTTTTCTTCAATCTCGTTGGGTCCAGATTGGGTCAGCCGTTTCTGCGCCTCGGCTTGACTGAGACCATCTGGAGGCGACCCCAATTTTGCCTGCAGTTCCGGCATAGGAAGGGATTTCAGATCGTCCTTCGCGTTAGATTGCAATTCCGGTTTCGATTCTGGGGCCTTAGGTTGGTCGGCAATGCCTTTCATAACAAGTATCCTTTCGTTCTTGAATTTTTGCCTGTGTTTCTTGATTTGCGGGATATTTATTCTCATGCTCATTTTCTTGCCCTTGACAGTAACTGGTTTTGGGGGGTCCACTTTATTGCATCCGTTGTTCCCCTTTCTATCACCTATTTGTGTCATTACTAATAACACGGGGAAGGGTTTTGACATTATATGGTAATAACGACACAACATTCTCCATTCTTTATCTAGGATTATCTAGATTACCTGTATATAAATATTTTCCCTTCTGTAATTAGGATGATAACAGAAAAAAATGCCATAATTATGGCATTTTTCTTGTATTAAGGAGCTATACTATCCACGTGCTCTAAACCAGATCCAGCGGAAGGGTATGCGCATATTTCCTGCATTTCGCAAATTAAAATTGGTAAATAGTAATAATTATACATAAATGTTATTATGTCTCTGACAAAATTGTATTACCTATTAAGCAAATAGTAGTTGCACAAGACTACGCTTTAGTCGCTGCAGCTAAGCCATTCTTAGGTGGGAGGAGCCAAGCATATGCGTAAAATCCACGCTAAGACAATATTTAACAGTCAGAAGCTAGTTCTCGCTACTCTAAGGAATAGGCGCAGGCATAAGGAATTTTTCTTAGGAGTCCTATAAAAACCGTACCATAAATAGCACCCACATGATAAACCTGCTATAATGTAAATATATTGATTTTGCAGTTGTTAAATCTGAATAAGGTTTGTTTAGGAGGAGTCTGTTCAACAAGACTTCTCTATTTTATTTTGTAATAATAGGGGTGTTAGTATTGGAAAATTACGCCATTGAAAATGCCAATCAAATTTTAGTAAATTTTTCTATCATTTTTATCACAGGAGCAATCTTTGCCAAATTGGCAGATTACATAAAGGTTCCTGATGTGGTGCTGTATCTGCTGGCGGGGATTTTACTGGGACCACAGGTTTTTAACCTGATATCAATTCCCGCTAATTCAACGATTAACCAATTAGTCCTGACTTTAGGGGCTTCAGTGTTACTCTTTCATGGTGGCTTAGGAGTTAGCTTTAGCACATTACGTAAAGTATGGATTACCTTGCTCCTTTTATCGACTGTAGGCGTGTTGGTCATGGTAACGATTGTCGGTTTAACTGCTCATTTTGTCTTGGGAATTAGCTTGTTTTATTCATTGCTACTGGCGGCAATACTCGCGCCTACTGATCCGGCTGCCCTTGTTCCCATTTTTTTATCCGTTAAAGTTCGGGACCGTCTGGCTCAAACAGTGTTAAGCGAATCTGCTTTCAATGACGCGACGGCCTCAATCGTTACTTTCGCCATTCTTGGTGTTATTACTTCCGGAGAACTGTCACTTTCAGGTAGCTTACTGAAGCTAATTATTATGGCGGGTGGTGGTATACTGATAGGTGCATTATACGGTTTGGCAGCAGGCTATTTGATTAGTGACAAAACAAGCGATATTTTTTCGGTAGATGCTCAAGTGTTA
>OMOF01000440.1 GCA_900290375.1 Candidatus Desulfosporosinus infrequens | reverse complement strand
AAATGTGGAAAATGTTAGTCAAGGGTTTGGTGGGCGCAAAATTTTAGAGGAAGTTAGCTTTCGTCTTTTAAAAGGGGAACACGTTGGTTTGGTGGGGGCGAACGGAGAAGGTAAATCAACCTTTCTGGATATCATTACGGGCAAGCTGATGCCCGATAAAGGCAATGTCGAATGGTCAAACCGGGTGACGGTCGGGTATTTAGACCAACACACGGTTCTGACCAAAGGAAAAACAATCCGCGACGTTCTCAAAGAGGCATTTCAACGAATGTTTGATTTGGAAGCAGAGAGCATGGAAATGTATGAACGAATGGGTAGCGCTTCGGAAACTGAGATGAACAAGCTCTTGGAAGACGTGGGCGAGATTCAGAGTATCCTCGAAAACAACGGGTTTTATATGATTGACACGAAGATTGAAGAAATTGCCAATGGTTTGGGACTTGCAGAGGTCGGCTTGGATAAAGACGTTGAGGATTTAAGTGGGGGGCAGCGCACAAAAGTTTTGCTCACTAAACTCTTGCTCCAAAATCCCAGTATTTTAATCCTGGATGAGCCGACCAACTTTTTGGATGTGGATCATATTGAGTGGTTGAAGCGTTACCTCAATCAGTATGAAAATGCCTTTATCCTCGTCTCACACGATGTACCTTTTTTAAATAGCGTAATTAATGTCATTTATCATGTGGAAAATGCGGGCTTGACGCGTTATACCGGAAATTATGAAGAGTTTATGGCACTCTTCGAAATTCAGAAGGTGCAGGAAATTAAAGCCTATGATAAGCAGCAAAAAGAAGTCGACCGTCTGGAAGACTTTATTGCTCGGAACAAGGCGCGGTTTTCAACGACTGGGCGGGCTAAGAGTCGGCAGAAACAGTTAGAAAAAATGGATTTACTCGATAAACCAAGGGAGAAAATCCAGCCTACCTTTAAATTTCGAGAAGCGCGCACACCGAGTAAGCTGATTTTTGAGGCTCGGGATATCGTATTGGGTTATGACGAACCGTTGACACGTCCCTTGAATTTGACCTTAGAGCGAGGACAAAAGGTGGCGATCCGTGGGGTCAATGGGTTGGGTAAATCGACTTTGTTAAAAACCTTGCTTGGTTTTATTCCGCCAGTGTC
>OMOF01000237.1 GCA_900290375.1 Candidatus Desulfosporosinus infrequens | reverse complement strand
CCTAAAAAAAAGATATTTGAAGACGCAAATCCCATGCCGAGAATGATTATGGCAAAACTCAAAAAGTTATTCGCTACATCCACGACCCCTTTCCCTGCGGGGCCCAAGACTCGAGATAGAATTAACGTATTGACTATAGAAAGAAAGAACACAAGTAAGTTGCTTAAGAAGGTAATCGTAACGGATTTGGTAAAACCCATTGTTCTCATGGTTCCTTTCTTCATGTCTCATTTCGAACTTGCTGACGGAACGTCAGGGGTTTTCGACGACCTGCCCGTAAATTTCCTTTAACATCCCCGCTAACGCCTGTCCGCTATAATGGGTAAGCGCGTATTCCCTAAGTTCAGTAGCTTGATATTGATCTTGATCTAGCCTGATCAACATTTTTTGAATTCCTTCAACAAGGTCTTTAATACTCCCAGGTTGGACTAAAAGCCCCACCTTTTCGTTGACAATGCTTTGAGGGCCACCACAGTTCGTGGCGAGTACGGGCTTACCTGTTGCCAGCGCTTCGATCAATACACATCCGAAGGTTTCCTTCAAGGAAGGAAGGATCACGAAATCTGATCTTCTATAAAGCTCCGGCATATCTCGAGGATCTACTCGTCCGTGGAAAGTGCAGCAATCGGAAATTCCCAAGTGTTTAGTCATTTCTTCATAAGTGGCCCGTTTCCCTCCTTCACCCACCAAATCTAAATGAAACATCCGCTGCGACGCTTCCTTACAAACTTGGGCAAAAGCCGGTAGCAAATACTGCACTCCCTTGATTTGGGTCTCTTCCATATTGCCGGCAAACAAAATACGAATCATCCCCGACCCTTCCCCTTGCTCCTTTACGGTAGGGCTTTTAGTTTGTGCCCCAGGTGATAGCGGAGTAAAACGCTCTGTATCGACGACATTAGGTACAGGCTTTAACTTCACCTTCCAACCGAAACTCTCGATCTGCTCGGCTAAGGCCTGACTGACCGGTAAAACATAGGCTGCCTGTTCAAATGTTGGCTTCAGCAAAATCCGATGTTGCCATTTAGCCACATAATCCTGAAGATAAGACATGTGTTCTGTAATGACATAGGGGATTTTATGGTGTCGTGTGAATAGATAGGCCACTATCCCGGCCGGATAACCAACATGAACGTGGATTATATCTGGTTGGTAGAGCTTAACAACCTCTGCCAACCGCCGGTTCGCCGTATAATAACTAACCACGCGAGCAAGATAACGATTTCTGCATCCTAGAGTATTCGCACGGTAGACCGGAATGCTCTCCTCAATTTGATATTTCATTTCTCCCGATTTTATAGCTTCATCGAAAGGATAGAAAACAGCGACAGGGAGACCAGCTTTAGCTAAAGCTAAAGCCTGCTCCCGGACAAATATCCCCTTCATGGGATTCTCTAGATTGGGATACCAGCCCGCCAAAATCAGTATGCGCATAATCTAGTCTCCTTAGGACCCGGATAAACTTACTCTAGAGGGGCCTCGGACGGATTCTGCAGAAATTCCCTGCGGCGAAGAATCACGGAGGCAGCCAACCCGTATAACAACCACATCTGTGTGAAACTGATGACTGAGCTTGGGGCAAAGGCCGTTAAGATGAACCCCCCGAGAGCAGCAATCAAACTGACGGTTAAATAGGAGGTTAACCCATATTCTGCATCCTTAATACTTTCACGATATACTTTTAGCAAGTCCCACAGGAGACTAAGATAGATAAAGATAAAGTAAAAAAAGATTCCTACGCCAAAATCCCCCAACACTTCGAACCAAAGGCTGTGGGGATTGACAATCCCGTTCGTATTCCCAGCCCCTTTTAAGTACATGGCAGTGTTATTCACACCGAATCCTTGGAGATGCCCTTTTTCAAAGACCCCTTTAACGATATCTAGAATGACTGATCTTCGTTCGCCGGTTGACCCACCTTCCTCAAATTCATTAATCGGCTGACCAACATCTACTTTATTAAAGCTTAGCACGTTAAGAAATGGGGTATCGTTAAATTTCCCATAGTAGTCACTCATACTTGGTAGGTTGGATAGACTATAAAATACGATTAGGGTCACCAATCCCATTGCCGCAACTCTGCGGAATTTATGCCATTCTTTAGTCGCCACAAAAAACACGACGAAACCAACTAAAGTCAGTAGCATCACGATATAAGCCGTTCTCGACGTGCAAAAAATCAGGTTAACCACAGCCACGATTTGCATAACCCAGAAAAGCCCATTTCGTCCCTTTGTACGATTGTAAGCAATAAAGGGAATGATGAAAGACATGGCCAGCACGAGGTAAACACCATAGTTGTTGGGGTTATAGAAAAAAACAGTAGGGATCGTATGAAGATAGTCAGCTAAATGATACAAGTTATGGTCCGTATAGATGTTTCTGACCGGCATGCGTAACCCCATCATTTCAAAGCAGCCAATTACCAAGACTGGAATTGCCGTATAAAGCAAAACCTTCAAGGTTTCCTTGGCCTTAGCCCGATTGGGATTATAGGTGTATACAGCAAGCATGAAACAGATCATGATGGCGTAATTAATCAAGTACTTCAAGGCCATCCCGCGATTTTCGGCCCAAGAGACGGATAAAAGCATGTAAACAATGAATATAAAAAGAAATAAAGAGTATTTATTATGCGCAACATCTGCCAATTTCGGCAAGGGCCGTTTCTTACTTAGGGCTATAAGCATCATTATCGTGAGGATCAGCAAGGCAATATGCAGGTAATAAATATTAAACCGCCCCAGCACAGGGAGGTTAAAGCTAAAGTCCATCACCGAAAACAAGAGGACAAAGTAATAAAGGAGCTCAGGTAAATTTTCCCACTTTATGTAGAAAACAATGATCAACCCCATGATTAAAGCGTATGCGTTAACCACTATCAAGCTGGGGCTTAGGACTATATTGAGCAAAATAAAAAGTGTATATAGAATCGTTAGCCATTTTTTCTTATCTTTCACAGTAACCCATTCTCTCTTTCCTCACTAAATCACTGCTCAACATTTTACTACAGCACTTGTGCTTTTACAACTAAACTAAACATGCTTGCGTTTAATCCTTAATTAAGGCCACAATCTGCCTTTGTTGGTCTAGGCTCAATTCAGGGTAACACGGTATGGCGAGCGCTTGTTCACAAGCTTGTTCGGCCACTGGGAAATCACCCACCTTGTATCCGAGCGTACGAAAAGCTTTTTGTAAGTGAAGCGGAACGGGATAATAGATAGCGCTGGCCACACCACCTGCTTTTAAGCGCTCCATGAGGGCTTTACGCTCTTCTGTCCGGAGCACGTAGAGATGATAGATTGGCAAAGCCAGTGAATCACGACCAGGTAGCTGAACCGATGCATCGGCGAGGAGGCGATCGTAGACCTCGGCCCTTTCTCGACGGCCTTCATTCCAGCGGTCAAGATACCGTAACTTAATTCTTAAGATCGCAGCTTGGAGCTCATCTAAACGACTGTTATAACCGATTTCATCGTGATAGTATTTAATTTTGCACCCGTGAAAACGAAGCATTCGTAGTTGTGCTGCTAGGTCTTCATCATTTGTGACGATCATACCGCCATCCCCATAAGCTCCCAAGTTCTTAGTTGGAAAGAAGCTAAAAGCTGAAGCATGGGCAATCGAGCCCGCCTTTTTCCCCCGATACTCTGCCCCAATCGCTTGAGCAGCATCCTCAATGACTTTAAGATCGTGGCGCGCTGCGATTTCCATGATTTTCTCAACATCCAGCATCTGTCCAAAGATATGTACCGCAATAATCGCTTTCGTTTGCGGAGTTATTTTCCCTTCGAGTAGAGTTAGGTCCATATTAAGGGTTACCGGGTCGATATCCACGAAAACAGGGGTTGCCCCAACCTGAGCAATCGTTTCCGCCGATGCGAAAAATGTAAACGGAGTCGTGATCACTTCATCTCCCGGACCAATGCCAAAAGCCTTCAGGGTCAGAACCAAAGCGTCCGTGCCGTTGGCAACCGCCACAGCATCCTTCACCCCACAGTAAGCCGCAATTTCCTTTTCCAAGGTCTTCATTTCCGGACCAAGAATAAAAACGGCAGAATCCAGCACATTCTGGATGGCCTGATCAATTTCATCTTTAATCGTTAGGTATTGAGCCTTAAGATCTAATAACGGAATACTCATATTAATCGTCCTTTCTATTAGTGCGATCATGCAAGGATGCAATCGTGCAAGCGGGGACGCGTGCAAGCGGGGACGCGTGCAAGCGGGGACGCGTGCAAGCGGGGAC
>OMOF01000390.1 GCA_900290375.1 Candidatus Desulfosporosinus infrequens | reverse complement strand
AGGAGGTTATTGAAAGTATGATATTTTATACTAGTTGTTAAGGGGAAACTTATGGTTCAGTTGTCGTCGAGTGGTTTGTCAAGAATGGCATTGAGGTCTGGAGCGCTATGGGAGGCCAACAGCGCTTCGATTCCCACGTGGATAAGCTGATGGAACGACATCCGTTATTGGCAGGCCTCCGGCGAAAGCCTGAAGACCTCCATGCGCGTCAAGACGAGGCTGAGCCAACTTACTAATGAAAGCTGCAATCGTTGACGGTTATCCGCGTGAGAGCTTTCAAATTGCGACAAAGTGCCCTGTATGGATTGTTAAAACTGAAGAAGAAGCCAAGAACATGTTCTGGATTTCATTGAAGCGCACCGGTGCGGGATATATCGATTTCTATCTGCTCCATAATGTGGGAGAAAGCCGTACCAAATGTTTTGATGATTTCGGAATGTGGGATTATGTCCGTGAACTTAAGGAAAAAGGCCTGGTGCGGCATATCGGTTTTTCAATCCTCGACAATGCGGACGCGCTGGATAAAATTTTGACTGAGCGCCCAGAGATGGAGTTTGTACAGTTCCAGCTGAATTACGACGACTGAGAGAGTCCCACCAGAGCTGGGAGCAAACCCCAATGTCAAGCCCGTAGGTCTGCTTCTTAGTGGCATCTCTTGGACCAAGTAGAGCATTTCCACCAGGGCCTTGTCACTGGGGTAAATGTTCTTTGTGTTAAAACGTCCAAATGAAAGGAGTTGCTTTAAAAACGATGAGTATACCAGATGAACATTCTGTTCGACATGCGTCAGGTAACGCTGAGGGATCGCTTGAAGCAGAAACGCCTCGGTTGGCACGCCTGATCTGTGCCCATACTCCACATGACGGTGGCCTTAACCTGCCTATCCCCGGTTTGTACGTTAATCGCTATTCACAAACAGATGCGAATTGGGTGAATAGCATCTTCAATTTTCCCTTGTTGCTAATCGTTGCACAGGGGGCAAAGGCCGTCACGGTGGGGCAGGAGGTCTATCGGATCGGCAGTTCGCGTATGCTCATCTTCCCCGTTGCCCTACCGGTCGCGCTGCAGACAACACAAGCCAGCTATTCCAAACCATTCCTCAGTGTTGGGCTGAACCTCGACGCACAAAGGATCACCGAGCTGGTTCCGAAAGTGTATCCCCAGGGCCTACCTCCGGTTCGTCAGTGGAGAGCGAGTTACGTCACCAGCGCTGACTTGAGCATTGTTAACGCGGTGACGAGGATCCTGGAGTGCCTGCACAATCCCAGCGACGTTGAATTGCTTGCCCCACTCGTGATGGATGAGATCTTGATACGGCTCCTGCGCAGTCCCATCGGCGTGCGCGTTGCCGAAATGGGTTTTGCCGATTCATGTGTGCAGCAAGTTGCAAAGGCGGTTGCTTGGCTCCTCGACAACTTCTCCCAGCAAATGAAGATTGCAGACTTGGCAGAGTTGGCACATATGAGTGTGTCCTCTTTTAATGAGCATTTTAAGGCAGTCACTTCGATGAGCCCGCTGCAATATCAAAAAGCGCTGCGCCTTCAAGAAGCGAGGCGTCTGATGTTATCCCGCCAAATGGACGCGACCACTGCATGTCGATTGGTGGGGTATGTAAGTGATTCCCAATTTAGCCGAGATTACAGTCGCTTTTTCAGAAACCCACCAAGGAGAGACATCGCCAGAATGCGTCAACAAACACATATACCGGGCTGACCGAAATGCATGGAATGGTTATAAGGGCATTCACCTCCACTGCTTCGGTTTGACTGGCCAAGGTGCATCGACGTCCAAATTTCCCCTTTCACTCTGCTGCCGGAAGGCTTAGCGGGGTTTCATTTTTTTTCTTGTGGAATAGAGCCAAAACGGACAACAATATCTTCTAATTCTTTCATTTGGGTCGGAAATCCAGGTGTGATTTGATGGATCAGGCAAAAAGTGACGTGGAACAGGCAAACATCTTGGTGAAATCTAGACTAAAATAAGCTTATAGCTTTACTGTTAAGGAGGATTTCAATATGCGTGTTTTTGTTACAGGCGCGACAGGTTTTATCGGCTCCGCCATCGTTAGCGAACTGATCGGAGCGGGGCATGAGGTGCTCGGACTCGCCCGCTCGGATGTGGCCGCCGCATCGCTTGCCGCGGTAGGAGCTGATGTACATCGCGGTTCGCTCGATGATCTTGAGAGCCTGCGCACCGGAGTCACCGCCGCGGACGGCGTGGTGCATGCGGCCTTCATCCACGACTTCTCGGATCCTGCCGCTACCTGCGCGGCAGATCGCAGCGCTATCGAGACGATCGGTGCGGCGCTCGCAGGGTCTGGTCGACCCTTCGTCGTCACTTCCGCGATCGGGCTTCTCACGCCAGGCCGTCTCGGGATGGAAAAAGATGCGGGCGATTTAAACGCCATCGGGGCACCCCGCATCGCTTCGGAGGAGGCAGCTCTTTCATTGGCCTCGCAGGGCGTGCGCGTGTCGGTTGTTCGTCTTCCGCCTTCGGTACATGGCGATGGCGATCACGGCTTTGTTCCGATGCTCATCGGAATCGCGCGTGAAAAAGGCGTTTCGGCGTATGTTGGTGACGGTTCTAATCGTTGGCCTGCCGTTCATCGGCTCGATGCCGCGCATCTTTTTAGACTTGCACTGGAGCGATCGCCAGCCGGATCGAGGCTCCACGGGGTCGCCGACGAAGGTGTGCCGTTCCGCGACATCGCTGGCGTGATCGGCCGGCGACTGAACCTCCCGGTCGTCGCTGTATCTGCCGAAGAGGCGGGTAACCATTTCAGTTGNNACATCTCAGCATCAAGCGCTCTGACTCGGGAACAGCTCGAGTGGCAGCCTGTTCAGCCGGCACTGATTCCGGATATCGATCGGGAGCAGTACTTCGCAATCTAACGATTTCGGCTGATATCACGTTCAGCTAACAAACACTTATGTTTCGGAAAATGGATTTTTTGTCAAGCCTTGGATTATGGGTACGTAAAAACCTAAAACCCTCATAAAATCGTGTTTGATTTTATGAGGGTTTTAATCTTTGGCAACGGAAGCGAAAGTCCCATTTCAATATTTCCAATTTAAGCTTAAATCTTTGATTGATATATTTTTTAGAGTGATAAACGTATTGAAGCGGCAAAATTTGCAGCTGGTGAGGGTCAGCCTTTGCTAAACTCCGATCGTCCTATTCAATAGATAAGCAAAGTGTCAGCACTTTAGCCTCTACCACAACCAAACCTTTGATATCACAGGTGTTTTTACCAATTTCAAGAGTGTATCAAATTTGGAGTTTCAAAAGTATAAAATAATCAGAGCACGTTGGGATATCAGAAACTCGATTTTTAATAATTTGAAACGTAAATGCGGCTTAGAGCATTGCTTTATACATGGAGGAAATGCCGTAGAAGCTGTGCTTTATTTGATCTTTATTGCTTCTAATATCCTGCAATTATTTTTAGTTAGACGACTGAAACTACAATTTACAACTCAACAATAAGTTATTCTCGCGTTTTTCTTCATAAGCTTGTCTTCTTTGCTCATTAATAATTTCTATGGCATTAGGAGCCTCATACATTTCAATCTTAAAATCAACTATTCCTAGATTTTTATTGAGATCGTCCATTTGTTTCATAATTTCTTTACGGTGTTCCAAAAGTAATTTTTTTCGCGCATCTATAGTACTGGCACCTTCCATACAGAAATCAATATATTTTTTAATATCTTTAATTTGCATTCCTGAATTCTTTAAACAACAAATCACCTTTAATAAATCTAAATCTGATTCAGTAAACTCTCTATTTCCAGATTTATTTCTTGAGACAAATGGTAAAAGTCCTTCTTTGTCATAAAAACGAATTGTATATATAGAAAGCCCAAATATCTTTGATACATCTTTTATTGAATATGTCAATTATAAAATCCCCTTTAAAATTTATTTTTTAAAAAAGCTTGACCTCGATATAGCTCTAGGTATTAACATGAGTATAAATCATAAGAAATTAATTTTCTAGTGATTATTAAATATTTAAAGGAGAGGTTTTTTATGAACAAAAATAGCAAAGTTGCATTAGTTACAGGTGGAAGCCGTGGAATTGGTAGAAATTCTGCAATATCGTTATCTAAAAAGGGAATAGATGTAATTATCACTTACAATAATCAAAAGGAAAAGGCAGATGAGGTTGTTAGAGAAATTGAAGCTAACGGTGCCAGAGCTGTTGCTATCCAACTTGATGTGAGTGATGTATCTTCCTTTGATTCCTTCGTATCTAAGTTATCAGATGTTTTAAAGGTTAAATGGAATCAGGAGTATTTTGATTTTTTAATTAATAATGCAGGAATTTCAAACCATACTCCTATTTTAAAAGTTACAGAAGAAGAGTTTGACAACTTGATGAATATACACTTTAAAGGGGTTTTCTTTTTGACACAGAAACTGATTCCATTTATTGCTGACAACGGTGGAATTGTGAACACTTCAACAGGAATGACTCGCTTTACGATTCCAGGTTCTGGTGTTTATTCAGCAATGAAAGGTGCAGTAGAAGTTTTGACTAGATATTTGGCTAAAGAATTAGGAGCTAGAGGTATAAGAGTGAATACTATAGCCCCTGGAGCTATTAATACAGAATTCAGCGGAAGTGCTTATATGGAAAATCCTGGATTGAAAGATTTTATCGGGTCTCAGACTGCATTAGGCAGAATTGGAGAAGCTTCTGATATTGGTGGGATTGTGGCTAATCTATGCACAGATGAAATGGGATGGGTTACCGGCCAATGTATTGAAGCATCTGGCGGTATGTTCCTATAGTTATAATCTAAAGTGCATAAGTCGATCCTTTTTAGGATAAGAAACCTATATTTACCCATTGGTATCCGTTTTATCTAATAATGATGCAAAAGTTACAGAGACTAATACTATTAGTGGTCTTAAATCTATATTATAAGACCTTAGAGAAGAGGAGAAATATGCTTTGACTAATCTGAAAAATAAAGTGGCACTGGTAACCGGATCAGGGCGTGGTATTGGAAAAGCTATTGCCGAACGGTATGCCTCTTTGGGTGCCGATATTATAGTCAATTACACAAATAACAAAGAATCAGCTGAAATAACAGTATCTAATATATTGAAATATGGTGTTAAGGCGATAGCAATCCAAGCAGATATTTCTAAGACGAAAGAGGTACACGATTTGTTTATTACCGCATTAGAGGAATTTGGCAAGATTGATATCGTAGTAGCGAACGCAGGTATTGAAGTAGTTAACCTTCCAACACTTGATATTACGGAAGAACAATTTGATAAATTGTTTGCGATTAACACGAAAGGTGCGTTCTTCACTATGCAAGAAGCGGCAAAACATGTTTCTGATAACGGACGGATCATTTATATTTCTTCAAGTACTACGACTAGTGCCCTTCCAGGCTATTCATTGTATGGTAGCAGCAAATTGGGTCCCATGTATCAAGTAGAGGTACTTGCAAAAGAAATCGGACACAGAGGTGTGACTGTAAATGCCATTGTTCCGACTGCTATTGAAGGTGCAGGAGTGTGGACGAACCCGGAAGATAGAGCAGACTTTAAAGATAAGTTCATCCAAACGCATCCGATGAAGCGATTCGGGACTTTGGACGATGTTGCCAATGTCGCAGAATTTTTTGCTGGCGATTTGTCATCTTTTGTTAGTGGCCAGCGTTTATTAATTAGTGGGGGAGCTCTTCAATAAAAATATTCATTTTCACAGGTGACGTGATCTTGGTCATGGTTTACTACGGCAATATATGGCTACTTTCCAGAGGTGGTTCTAGCCGACCGAATCTACAGAAATTGAGAAAACTTGGTTTTTGCAAAATCTAATTACCGCCAATGGCGACAACTCCAATCATAACAGTGGGTTTGTTTCGAGTTTTCTTTTCGTTATCCTGGATGAGTGGACACCAGCCATTCTTCTTTCCTCACATACAAATCACTTACTTCCAGGACTATACCCTTCAGTCCTGTCTTAGTAATGAATGCTCTTAATAAAGCGCGCGCCATGTTTTGTTGATCCATATAATAATAAAATTGTCAACCGTTTTCTTTAGAGCCAATGCGGGGTCACAACGTGCTTTCTATCAAGCCGATGTGGGGTGTCCATGCACGCGGGCGATACTTCATTGAAAGTTTATTTATCGTATATGTTTCCGTGAGTGGGGCATGTTGAGACGGTGGTTCTGATGACGAAATGTGGTTTGGAGGGTAAATAACGCGGATCAACCACTACATGTAGTGGTTTTTGAACAAAAAAGGGCAAAAAACAGGCTAAAAAAGTTTGTTTTTTGCCCTTTTTTTTAGGCATTTTATAGATGATATTCGGTATTTTTAAGGATGGCGTTGCACGTTAGCGTTACTTGATTGTAGTTTTTTAAGGGCTATATGTTTGCTTGGATAGAGCAGATGAACGAATATTTTATGTGATGGTTGAGATAGAAATTCTCACACCAACGCATTTTGCTTTTTGAGTTTAAGGGTAGGATGAGGGTAGATGAAATATCAACTGTTGGTCGCTGCAGGCCTGAAGCCTATCGAGGCTCTGCGTGCAGCCACCTCCACCCCCGCACGCCGGTTTGGGCTCACCGACCGGGGTCGGATCGTCCCTGGAGCACTCGCTGATTTGCTGCTAGTAGACGGCGACCCGCTGACCAACATCGCCGACACACTATCCATCCGCACCGTGTGGCATCGGGGTGTCCAGCTCACAACCCAAGAGTAGACACTGGAACAAAAAAGAAAATTGCTGAAAAAGAAATCAAGCGGCTACGTTCATTAGATTTCTACAGGCTACTTTCTTACGGATGGCGGATCAATTCCTTGGTGAGCATTATTGATTTAAGGCACACACTAAATTCGATGGATGGAATCACCAGTTATTTTAATTTTCACTACATCCCGCAAGGGAGGGTTGCCGAACATGCGTGAATACTCTCGACTAAATTGTGATGCGCTATTGTACCCCACCTTAAAGGCTGAACCTTCAGCGGTTTCACCGTCATCGGTCATCAGGCGCCGTGCCTCTAGTAAACGGAGGCGCTTCTGATACTGAATTGGGCTCATTGCCGTCACTTCTTTAAAGTGCTTAAAAAAGGCAGAACGGCTCATATTCGCAGCTTTTGCCAAAGAGGTTACATCCACATCTTTACTGAGTTCTGCTCTTAGCGTATAAATTGCCTTGGATACTTTGTACATTTTACTTCCGGAGCAGACGAACTGCCGGAGCGCCGGTCCATCTGGTCCTTTCAAGAGATGATAAAGTATTTCTTTGATCACCAAAGGCCCTAATACAGGCGCGTCTTCGGAAACTTGAAAAAGCTTTCCCAATCGAATTGTAGCCTCCAGCATTTGATTACTCGCTTTTCCGATGAACATTGCGCGCAGAGGATTTTCAGTCTCCTTCGGAAAATCTTTTTCGATCTGAGCCGCGACTTCGCTCATATACAGCGAATTGAACTCTATTTTTAGGCATAAAAAAGGTTGCTCTGGCGTCGCAGCAAAGAGCCGACTGGTAACGGGCAAATCAATCGGAGTGGCGATGTAATGAGCTCCATCGCATCGATAGACTTCGCGGTCCAGAATGATTTTCACACAGCCCTGAGCGACGATACATAAAGATGCGTGCCAATGTTGCTTCATGCGACGACCTAGGTGAGAGAATTTTATACAATGAGCGCCAGGAAGGGGCGATTCGTTTACACCATCTCCGGGAGAGGAATGATTGATTATTTTTGCTAACTCAAACCGCAAGTCCATCATAAAACCTCCAAAAACATGGTCTGTCTCTATTATTGCCCAACGTGGACTATTGGGCAATAAATATGGACGTTTGTGAATTTACCTAATCAAAGCGCAACGGTATACTAAATCTATAAGGATAACTTTATCATTATAAGAGGAGGATCAGAATATGCGTGTTTTCGTTACTGGCGCTACAGGTTTCATCGGCTCTGCCATCGTTCAGGAGCTCATCATCACAGGCCATCACGTGGTCGGGCTCAGCCGTTCGGAGGCGGGCGCCCAGGCGCTCACCCGTGCCGGGGCGGAGGTCTTCCGCGGAGACGTGAACGACCTGGACCGCCTGCGCACCGCCGTAGAGACGGCCGACGGCGTCATCCACGTGGCCTTCAACCACGATTTTTCCAACCTAAAGCAGCACAGCGAGAACGACCGCAAGGTCATCGAGACGCTCGGCGAGGTGCTGGCCGGCTCGGACCGGCCGCTCGTCATCGCCTCCGGCACAGGCCTCGTCGCCCGGTCAAAGACTGGCGACGCGGCGGTAGAGACCGACGATCACATCACGTCGGTCGAGTTTCCGCGCGCAGCTACAGAGGAGGCGGTCGATGCCCTCATCGCTAAGGGCGTGCGCGTGATGGTGATGCGGCTGTCGCAGGTGCACGACACGCGCCATCAGGGCCGGATCGCACAGCATATCCAGTTGGCGCGTCAAAAGGGCCGGGTGGCATATGTCGGCGAAGGTAATAACCGTTTGGCGGCCGTGCACGTCTCCGATGCCGTCCGGCTTTTCCGGCTGGCGCTTGAAAAGGGCCAGGCAGGCGCACACTACCACGCCGTAGGCGAGGAAGGGGTTGCCATGCGCGACATTGCCGAGGTGATCGGTGCGGGATTAAAGATGTCGGTCGATTCGATCACACCGGAGGAGGCGACAGAGTACTTCGGCTGGTTGGCGAACCTCGCCACGATCGATCTTGCGGCCTCCAGCACGCTGACGCGCCAACAGTTAGGCTGGAACCCCACCGGGCCGGACCTGCTGACCGACCTGCGCAACATGGATCACAGCGTGACCTAGGGTCAGCCGCCTTAGAGCTGTTTCCGAGCAGGTTAGACAAACGTGAGTAAAATATGATTACCTTGTTCGCGAGGTCAAAGCTATAGCCACAAAAAGACAAACTTATTCAGTTTGTCTTTTTGTGGCTATTATATTAGTTATAAGGGGTAGGGATAACATTTTAAACTTTTATTATAGTACCGTACCGGATGCTTCAATACATTGACCAGTAACCCATCCCATTTCATCTGTGCATAGACTAGCAACAACACCTCCAATATCAGAAGCTTCTCCCATTCTTCCCAATGCAGTCTGAGAAGCAATCATATCTTTCAAACCGGGATTTTTAATATAAGTATCTCCACTAAATTCAGTGTTAACAGCTCCAGGCGCTATAGTATTCGCTCTTATACCTCTTGCTCCTAATTCTTTAGCCAAATATCTAGTAAAAACTTCTACTGCACCTTTCGCAGCAGCATAAAGTCCAGAACCTGGATAGGTAACATGAGTTAACATTGTTGAAGTGTTCACAATTCCACCTTTGTCAGCAATAAGCGGAATTAGTTTCTGTGTCAAAAAGAAAACTCCTTTAAAGTGTGTATTAACTATTTTGTCAAACTCTTCTTCTGTAACTTCTAAAGTAGGAGTATGGTTTGAAATTCCTGCATTATTAATTAAAAAATCAAAATGCTCCTGATTCCATTTATCCTTTAAAACATCTGATAACATAGATACAAAGGAATCAAAGGTAGATACATCACTCACATCAAGCTGAAGAGCAACCGCTTTAGCACCATTAGCTTCAATTTCTTTGACAACTTGATCTGCCTTTTCTTTTTGATTATTGTAAGTGATAATTACATCTATTCCCTTTTTAGATAATGTTATTGCAGAATTTCTACCAATTCCACGACTTCCACCTGTAACTAATGCAATTTTACTATTTCTGTCCATAAAAAACCTCTCCTTTAAAATTTATTAACCACTTGAAAATGAGTTGCGCATGATTTATACTCATGGCACATTGTAATACCTAGAGTTATATCTAGGTCAAGCTTTTTCGAAAATATATTTTAAAGGAGATTTTAAACTCGGGTTATACTATAAAAGATGTAGCGAAAATTTTGGGACTTTCCATATATACAATTCGTTTTTATGACAAAGAAGGGCTTCTACCATTTGTCTCAAGAAATAAATCAGGAAACAGAGAGTTTACTGAATCAGATTTGAATCTTTTTAAGATGATTTGTTGCCTAAAGAAAACAGGCGTGCAAATTAAAGATATTAAAAAATATATTGATTTATGTATGAAAGGGGCTGGTACTAACCAAGTAAAAGCATTGACATTAATTGAACGTTCATTTATTATTGAATACATGAGATATAAAGATGATAATAAAAAAGAAAAGATTATTATGGTGGCAATACAGCTTATAAATGAGGTTGGTTTGGCAGAAATTTCAATGTCAAAGATTGCTAAAAAAGCTGGTGTTTCTGCGGGAACTATTTATGAACACATCGTCGTGGGTCGTCCTGATAGACCTTGTCAACAGCCACAAACTGACTAGCTCTGGTAGGCAATCGGTCTCTTCCGGTCTGGACTTTTTGCCTAATGCACAGGCCCCCAACTTATACTGCAACAAAAGCCGCGATCCATTCTTATACTCAAAGTCTGCGCTATCAACTCAAAGACACCGCCGTAGAGGTCATTGAACTCCCTCCTCCCTATATGCAAACGAATTTGCTAGGTGAACACTCAGCTAATGACCCTCATGCCATGCCACTTAAGGATTTCATTTTCGAAGTAATGCAGATATTGAAAGAACAACCCCGAATCAAAGAGGTTTTGGTGAATTGGGTTCGTGAGTTGCGTTTCTCTGCTGAGGAAGGAAACGAGAAGTACGAGACCCTCTTTAAGAAATACAATGATCAAATGGCGCCGGCTCACGTTATATCACCGCTACTTTTTTAGAGTTCTAAATTATAAAGGAGGTTAACTACTTTGAAAGTAATAGCAATTAACGGGAGTCCGAGGAAAAAGTGGAATACTGATATTTTACTTAATAAAGCACTTGAGGGTGCAGCTTCACAGGGAGCAGAGACCGAACTCATCCATCTGTATGACCTTAATTACAAAGGCTGCATCAGTTGTTTTGCCTGCAAATTAAAAGACGGTAAGAGTTATGGCAAGTGCGCCGTAAATGATGATTTAACGCCAGTCTTCAAGAAAGTGGAAGAAGCCGATGCTATTATCTTAGGTTCACCTATATACATGGGAGCGGCTACTGGTGAGATGAGATCATTCATGGAAAGGCTGATATTTCAGTACCTAGTGTATGATGAGAGCCGGTCCACTCTTTTTAAAAGAAAGATATCGACAAGTTTGATTTATACTATGGGTGCACCTGAGAGTCAGATAAAACTGATGGGATATGAGCAGAATCTAAAAGTTCTCGAAATGGGAATGAAGAGGACTTTTGGAGCGTCAGAATCGCTACTTGTTACAGATACCTACCAGTTTGACGATTATTCCAAGTATGTTGCACCAGTATTTAATCCAGAAGAAAAAGCAAAAAGAAGAAAAGAAGAATTTCCGAATGATTGTCAAAAAGCATTTGACATGGGTGTTAGATTTGCTCAACAAACTAATATTTGTTAGCCTTACTACAGACTTCGTGGTGCCGCCGGCTTTCCAGTACGCCTTGGAATTATCAAGGTGGGATTTCTGCTTGCTTTGAAATCAAACGAGGGCCGTATCTCGGAGAGAATATCAATGTACTCTTGCTTCATGCGGTTTTGAGGATTTGATTATAGCTCTTTCATCGTGACAGGGCACATAGGTGTTACTTCATTGAAAGTTCTGGGCATAGAATTTAATGAAGAAATATTTTAATGCGTTGGTTGAGAAGATAGGAATTCTCACACCAACGCATTTTGTTTTGTTTTTGAGTTGAAGAGCGGGATGAGGGAATCGAGGTTGGAAGATCGGCGAGGACACCGCGCCAGAACACTGCCGAGTCAGCACTTTAGCCTCTATCACAGTCAACCTGTTGATTTCGCTGGTATTTTTATCGTTTTTAAAAGTGTATCAAATCCGGATTTTTTGAATGCTTTGTCACACCTTTCATTCTGCTAAAATCAGAGAGAGGATGAAATGCGGAAAAATTACTTTGAAAAGTTAGTAAGATATATGAAAAATGTCTACCACTTTGAGCGTGGTTTGAATAAACTGTCTGACGGAAGAACTAACCCGACTTACACCACAGGCCAAGTTATACTGCCTGTGCCTTTTGGTTTTTTGATTAGGATAAAGAGCTTCAATGAGCTAAATTTCATGATAAAGAATAATGAGTTTAGTAAACTGTTTCCCCGAGGAATGAAGCTACCCCAGGTTGATACGATCAGAGATACACTTAAAGTAGTTGATATCGAAGGACTAAAACAAATCAATCTTTACATAATCAAAAAGGCAGTTGAAAATAAGGTTTTCTAAAAACGGAACGATCGACGGATATATGGAAATAACGCTCAAAACAGTGTTTAAGATAATAAGATCTCGATGGGATATTGAAAACTCAATCTTCAATAACTTGAAAAATGAATGTGGTTTAGAGCATTGCTTCGTGTATGGCGGGAAGGCCGTAGAAGCTGTGCTTTATTTTAAATTTATTGCTTTAAACATCGTGCAATTATTTTTATTAAGACGACTGAAAAAGCACATTAAAACCCAAGGGGAAATGGTAAGGCTTTTATATAAGGGACTTAGGCCAAAAGGCAGCAGTTGGAGAGATACAATTCTAGTGTGATTTATCTCACACCAAAATACACTTTATGATCACGGTATTACACTCGGAAATGATCTAAACTAAGTGTAGTTAACGGTGAGTAAAACAAATTTAAATAAAATTTAGGGGGAAACATTAATGAGCATGTTTTGTTATCAATGTCAGGAAACAGCCAAAGGAACCGGTTGCACGATCAGTGGAGTTTGTGGGAAACCCGAAAATGTGGCTAAATTGCAAGACCTTCTAATCTACACACTCAAGGGGATTGCAATTTATGCAGTTCAAGCGCGTCAACGCTTTCTCGTTCGCCATGATGTAGACAAATTCATCATGGAAAGTCTCTTTAGCACGATTACCAATGCTAACTTCGATAAGAATCGTTTTGTAGAACGAATTCAAGATGGCCTCACCCTTCGTGAAGATCTTAAGCAAGCAATTATTAGAGTGGGTGGCACGATTCCGTCGAACTTGCACGATGCAGCGACTTGGACGGTACCTGCCGATGAGTTTGAAGCAAAAGCAGCGTTGGTTGGAGTCTTAGCGACTGAAAATGAAGATGTTCGTTCACTCAGAGAGTTACTCACCTATGGTTTGAAGGGGATCGCCGCTTATGCCGAGCATGCCTATACTTTAGAGTATAAAGAAGCAGGTATCTTTGGGTTTATTGAAAAAGCCTTAGTAGCCACACTGGATGATACGCTCGTCGCGGGTGACCTTGTGGCTCTGGTCTTAGAAGCAGGAAAATTCGGGGTTGATGTCATGGCACTTTTGGATAAAGCCAACACCACCTCGTATGGCAATCCAGAGCTCACCAAAGTAAACATTGGAGTTAGAAATAACCCAGCCATTCTCATCAGCGGTCATGACCTCAAGGACCTCGAAGAATTGCTCATCCAAACGCAAGGTTCGGGTGTGGATGTCTATACTCACGGTGAAATGCTCCCAGCCCACTACTACCCAGCGTTTAAAAAATATGACAACTTTGTCGGCAACTATGGAAATGCTTGGCATAAACAAATCAAAGAATTTGAATCCTTCAACGGTCCAATCTTCTTAACCACGAACTGTCTTGTTCCGCCGAAAGATTCCTACAAAGATCGCGTCTACACCACCGGAGTTGTCGGCTTCGAAGGACTTAAGCACATCGCTGATCGCGCTGACGGCAAAGCAAAGGATTTCACGGCCTTAATAGAGCATGCTAAGAAATGTAAAGCACCGACAGAAATAGAAAAAGGGGAGATCGTGGGAGGATTTGCCCACAATCAAGTCATGGCTCTAGCCGACAAAGTTGTCGATGCAGTGAAAACCGGGGCCATTAAGCGCTTCTTCGTCATGGCTGGTTGTGATGGTCGTATGAAGAGCCGCAGCTATTATGCCGACTTCGCAAAAGCACTGCCTAAAGACACGGTGATCCTAACGGCAGGGTGCGCTAAATATCAATATAATAAACTGAACCTAGGTGATATTGGCGGTATTCCAAGAGTTCTTGATGCTGGACAATGTAACGACTCTTATTCCTTAGCAGTGATCGCCCTAAAACTCAAGGAAGTTTTCGGACTGGATGATATCAACGAACTTCCAATCTCCTATAACATTTCTTGGTATGAACAAAAAGCCGTTATCGTCTTACTGGCCCTTCTCTACTTGGGCGTGAAAAACATTCACTTAGGACCGACGCTTCCAGCTTTCTTATCCCCGAATGTGGTTAATGTCTTGGTTGAAAACTTTGGGATTGCTGGTATCACGAACGTAGAAGCCGACCTTAAAATGTTCATGGCGTAATAACCGCATTTACCAGGTGGCACCCGACCTTCAGCTCATTGTGGAAAATGGAGCGTTAAAGGTATCAGCGAATTTACAAATTGCTGATACCTTTAACTTTCAGCATCTAGCGGTATGTGATAACAATCACAGTCACAATCACAATTAGAATACTATTATGCTATCCTGAAGTAGCCAAAATGGATAATGGAAGCGAGGTCTCTTTAATGAACCTGCACTCAACAATTATAAATAATGACTTAAAATTATAATGTGAGCTAAATCACATACTGAATAAGGAGAAGGTGCGATTCACTGCGTTCCTTGATATGCCAAGAATTTGCTATTGAACGCTGGGATACTTCCTAAAGCATAGATTTAAGCACAAAAACAGCAGATTGAACATCTGCTGTTTTTGATAGGCGGGGAGTCGGTTAGCGCCGTCTGTGGAGAAATGCTTGGGTTCAACCGCTTGGGCAATTGGCAGGTGTTGCCCCAAAGTGGATCAAAGGTTTTAAATTAATTGTAAATACTGTGATTCAAGCCACACCAAATAAATAGCATTTCTGCTAAACTACCCACAGACGATTATAATCTTTGGGGGAATTTATATGCAACAGACAGGCTTTCACCTCGAACATTGTCGCCCAAATTGTCCTAAAGCAGCACATAACTGGCAAAATCTTTATGATATGTTGACAACAACTCTGACTGCACTCAACTTACCTCAAACACTTGGTGATAAATTTGATCCTGTTCTCCATCACCATCTTCCAAAAGTTTGCCTAGCAGGATGCCCCAATGGATGTTCTAGGCCTAAGATTAAAGATTTTGGCGTTATCGGATATGTAACTCCTCAGATTACCACTGCGCCGTGTTCAGGATGTAACGCTTGTGTCCAAGCTTGCTTGGAAAACGCCATAACCTGGCAGCCAAGCGGGATCGTCATCGACCAGACCAGATGTCTTTCTTGTGGGGAATGTCTACGTACTTGCCCTACAGGGACATTGACTGCAGGGGAAAACGGTTGGGAATTATATTTGGGTGGTCGAGTAGGGCGACATCCTCAATTTGCCAAGCTAGCGGGGCATGTTCCGGCCGATGAGGAAGTGGTAGCATGGATTTCTGAAACAATGCTTCACTATCTAGAGAATGGACGACCTCAAGAGCGATTAACTCATTTTCTTGATCGAACCACAGAAAGCCTTAGCCAATTAACGAGCTTGAATGAGCAGCGAGTTTATGAAATTGGAATCCCAAGGATCATTTCAAGGATTAAGGAGGAAGTTGGATGGTAACAACCCGTCGGGTTCCAGGGCGATTTCCGGACACTGCACCTGTGCCAGAAGTTCGTTATGTACGCACGGTCGACTCGCCTAATTGTACGGGTGCGTGTGGTTGGATCGCCACTGTTAAAGAAGACATCATCATAGATCTCAAACCTGCTGCTGATTATCCTGACCCAGAATACAACCCCCGTGGATGTCTTCGGGGCATGGCTTCAACATCCTTGATCTACCATCCTGATCGAATTCAAACCCCACTGATCCGTGTCGGTCAGCGAGGAGAAGGACTTTGGCGAGAGTCTAGTTGGGATGAAGCGATGGATCTTTTGGCTGAGAAATTTAAGGACATCTCTGCTAAGTATGGTCCAGAATCTATCGTCTTCTTCAACCAAGTTATTGGTACCGGAAATGTCCAAAAGGGAGCTCAAGTTCGCCTTGCCAGTTTATTCGGGGCCTCATACGCCACAGGCTATGATTACAATGGGGACATCAGCATGGGGTACACCGAAACAGTAGGGATTGATTCTCTAGAAAGCGAGTCCGCCGCCTGGGCTGAAGCCAAGACCCTTATTCTGTGGGGGGCAAATGTTTTGCAGACTCGGATGCCGGATGCTAAGTTTGTTCTGAAAGTACAAGAAAACGGGGGCAAAGTGATCGTTATTGATCCTAGAGCCAGCCAATCAGTGAAAGCAGCCGATCTATGGCTACCACTCATTCCGGGCACTGATGGAATCTTAGCTCTGGGGGTCGCTCGAATTATCCTGGCAAACGGTTGGATTGATTCTTCCTTCATACGTTCATTCACTGACCTGCCGTTGCTTGTTCGGATGGACACTGGAGAACGATTACGCGCCTCCGACCTTCACTTAGGCAAACCAGACGAATTTGTCGCAGTTCTTCCTACATCTCTGGCCAGAGGTGAATTGGATAAAACGTTGCGCGATGCGGCGCAACCCTTTCGTTTTGTTCCTGTTTCTCCAGAATCACTCGATATTGAGGGGGTAGAGCAACTCGCTCTTGATGGTATATATAACGTAGAAATTGAGGGAAAGCCTGTCACTGTTCGCCCGGCAATGGCTCTCTTACGCGAACATCTCCAGCAGGAACAATACTCTCTCAATAATGTCTCTCAAAAAACAGGGCTCACTCCGGACAGTATTCTTGAACTGGCCCGCAGTTACGCTCAAAACCGCCCCGCCCAAATCATCATTGGCATGGGCGTGAACCATCGCTTCCACGGAGACCTTGTCATTCGGTCCATCCTTTTGTTGGGAGCACTTACAGGAGGATTTGGCAAACCAGGGCAAAGTGTCGATATCTATTCCGGTCAACATCACGTTCGCTTTGATATTTCTCCCTGGTGGTATCCCGACGGGAAACGGCCCAATGTCGTGTCCATGCATTACGTCATTATGCCGGAAAAAAGCCCCACAATGAATCCCAAAATTCATCTACCCAAAGATGGGTTTCACGCCCTCTTTTTCTCCCATGCCAACATCTTTACGACCTCCCATGTCAATGAGTGGCGGAAAATCCGAGATAAATTAGAGTTCATCGTGGCTGTGGACTACATGAAAACTCCGTCGACTGAACTAGCAGACCTAGTACTTCCTGCCCCAACGTTTTGGGAGAAGCATGAACTGGTCGTCACAGGACCACACCCTTACATTCAAATTCAACAACCCGTTATCCCACCACGCTATCAGGCAAGAAGTGAACTTTGGATGATGAAAGAACTTGCCAAACGCTTGAACCCAGAATGGGAAGCCTACTTTGAGATGAGTGCTGAGGAAGTCATCGATTATTTATTAGCCAATGGCGGCCCAGTTTCGGCAGGGATTACGCTCGAAGCTCTTAAAAAAGGTCCAGTCCGTTTAAATCTGCCCTCTCCAGACGTTCCACTGGTGGAAAATATTGAGCAGCGTCTGCCTCTTCCTCCGCGAGCTTATCCTCATAAAGAAGGGGCTCAGCGCGAATTTCTAAAGACGGGAAGGATGGAGTTTTATAAAGAGGAAGAAAGTTTCCGTACCTCCGGTGAAGCACTTCCTACCTACAAAGAGGCTTATAGTCACCTAAGTCCCGAAGAACTCCGTTTCCCGTTGACGTTTATGACGCCCCATGCTAAATGGCGAGTTCACTCTACCCATGTCAACAACCCCTGGTTGCAAAATCTAAATCGTAAACCCGTCGTAGAAATCCATCCTCAAGATGCTCAGACTCGACAAATCAAGGATGGTGATTTAGTCGAATTATTTAATCTCTATGGCAGTTTTCAGCTTTGGGCACGAGTCACCCAAACGATTCGCTCAGGAGCCTTATCCGTCGATCACGGTTGGTGGAGCCGGTATTTAGCCAAAGGAGATTATAACAACGTATTGCTTCCGGAACGGGTCAAAACCCTCCAAGAAACCTATTTTCTGCCCGCTGTTTATGCCCCAGGGCAATTATGGAAAGACCCCCGCGTTGAGATAAGGAAGGTGAAATAATGCGCCTAGGCTTATTAGTCGATCTACAACGTTGTATTGGTTGTGACACCTGTACCCTGGCTTGCAAGCAAGAAAACGGAACGCCTAAAGATTTCTTTTTCGCCCGAGTGCTCAACATGGAAACAGGAGAATTTCCGCAAGTTAAGCGTTCCTACCTCCCCGTTCTCTGCAACCACTGTTCTGATGCCCCCTGTATAAGGGCCTGCCCGAACAAATCAATCTTTAAACGCCCCGATGGAATCGTCATCATCGACCAAGAACGGTGCAATGGAACCGGAGCGTGTGTCTCAGCCTGCCCGTATGGCAATATTTATCTCAACTCTGAAGAACAATGGTACTTTCCTGACGATTCTCCCCATGAGCACTACGCCAAGAGCCGTCTTGAAAACGGAAAATCGAAGAAATGTACCTATTGTGCTCATCGCTTAGATCAAGCTCTTGAACCGGCTTGCGTCGTGTCTTGCCCTGCGGGTGCTCGTATCTTCGGTGATTTTGACGACCCAAACAGTAAAGTTGCTCAACATTTGTTGGTGCAAAAAGAACAGACCCGACGTGAGCCCTTTCAGCTTCTGGCAGAATTGGGAACAGACCCCTCGACGCGCTATCTTAGACCTCTAAGCCAGATGCACAGCGGGGGAAGGGGGAATGCGAAATGATTTGGGCTTTAATAGCTACTTTACTTACGGTGGGAATATCCCTATACCTAATTTTATTGCTCTTGGCTGCTTTAGGAGGATTGACGACCGTCCCATTTCTGATCCCTTTGGGGACATCCATAGACTTAGGACAATGGGCAAAGCCTGAATTAATCGATTTAGGTGCCGCAATCATCGGAACGATAGTTTTAATCTTACTATTTCGTTTCTTCCAGCGCTGGATTCGTTATAGTGCATTAACTGTAAACTGGAAGTACATCCGTTCACTGGGCTGGCGCAGAATTGCCCTGGATACCTGGACAGCCCTCTTTCAAGATTCCCTTCTCCTTTCCTCAGTTCAAAAACGATCTAAAAAACGATGGCTTGTCCATGGTCTTGTGCTTTACGGCTTTATCTTCATGTTGCTCGCTACAACAATGTCAGCTGTTCTCAACTACACCAATGCGCCCCATGGATTTTGGTGGCCCCCACGCATCATTGGAAACTTAGGCGGGCTTTCCTCCCTGATTGGTTTAAGTATCATAGGATGGAGATTGGTACGTGATCCCTATGAAGATAATGGAAAAACTTACTTAGCGGATATCGCGTTTGTCTTTCTCCTTTTTTTGACGATCTTTACAGGCTTGGCCACTGAATTCATTATGTATGGCTTAAATGCCACCCTCGCCCATGGAAGTTTCCTCTTGCACATGCTTTTGGTCAGCGGGCTTTTTCTAGCCCTGCCCTATACTCGTTTCAATCATGTTCTGTTAACTCCTTTTCTTCTGATTCTGACTCGTCTTAACCGAACCCTCGTTGAGGAGAAAATCGTGCCAGGAATCTTAGAAGAACCAGCGCCAGGACGACATCATAAAACTGAACGGCTGGCCGTCGATTGCCAAAAGCAGATCTTTCCTCAAGACGGAGAATCTCCCGTAATTCTCCGTTACTACCCTTAAAGAATAATAACAAGAGAGGAGTTGGCAGTAAATGGGCGAATATATCGAAAACTTACATCCTGCTTCTTTTGCGGCAGTTATGGCGACTGGAATAATTTCAATTGCCTTTAAAGGACTGGGCTATAATTTTATAGCCATGCCACTTTTGGCGCTTAACTTGGTTCTTTATCCTGTTTTGCTTTGTTTACTGCTAGCTAGAGTATTGTTGTATCCGACCGCTCTATTAAATGACCTTAAACACCCTAAGAAAGGAATTGCCTTATTAACCTTTGTCGCTGGAACGAATACTTTTGGCATGCAACTATTCTCTGTTAATTTTGTGGGCTTGACCAAAATCCTCTGGTTTATGGGCTTAGTTTGCTGGATAATTCTAATCTATTTCATTCTTATTAATTTAATCGCCTTCAAGAGTGAGCCAATTGAAAAGGTAGTGGATGGAGCTACATTGCTAATCATTGTAAGCACCCAGTCCATCGCCTTGTTGGGCAGTACCTTAGCCAGTACTTTTGGTCTTAACTTCGAAATTGTTTTGTTTCTTGCTTGGGTTTTTTGGGCCTCAGGATTTATTTTGTACCTAGTTGTTATCACCTTAGTTATTTATCGATTAATTTTCAAAACCTTAGAACCTAAGGATTGGACAGGTCCGTATTGGATATGCATGGGAGCTATGGCCATTACAACGTTGGCAGGTGCAACTATAGTGTCTAAATTGAGTCTATCTGCCAATTTGAAGGATCTAATTCTTTTTACCAAGGCTATTACTTTAATGACCTGGTCAATAGGGACTTGGTGGATACCGATTTTACTTTTTATGGATATATGGAAATTTACTCAAATAGATATTTCGGATAAAGCTCCCATGTGGATAAAAGTTTTTCCTTGGCTTAGACTTGGCTTGGGGCGTAAACTTAATATTTATGAAATACCTTCTTGGGGTCGAGTCTTTCCGTTAGGAATGTACACAGTTTGTACAATTGCTCTGATGAAAATTATGCCTTTGAGTTTTTTATGGCCAGTTATAAAATATTGGGGTTGGTTTGCCTTTATTATATGGATGTTAACTTTCATAGGCGCTATGAGATCAATCGCGGTATTTGTTATTGAAAGAAAGGAGTTAGTAAAATGACAACTTTTATCAGATGTAAAGCCAAATGAAACCCCTTAATATTGGTAGTTGGTATTATTTAATGAAGATAATGTAAAACACAACAGGTGGATAGATGCTTGACTAAGCTGTTCTATCCACCTGCCTTTGTGCCGTCTCGCTGAAATTAATCTTCTAAAATGTTTCCATCTGTGGAGATTGTTACAACATTCCAGGGAATCATTTTTCCGCTGTTCGACAAGGCTTTTTTAACGGCTTGAAGAATTCCTCCACAGCAGGGAACCTCCATTTTTAAAATTGAAACACTTTTGATTTCGTTCTGCTTCAGTATTGCTGTCAGCTTTTCCGAATAGTCAATGTCATCAAGTTTTGGGCAGGCTATCAGCGTAATTTTATTGCGCATAAACTTTTGGTGAATGTTCGGGTATGCAAAAGCTGTGCAGTCGGCTGCAATTAATAAGTGAGCGTTATCAAAGTAAGGTGCATTTACCGGCACTAGTTTTAATTGGCAGGGCCACTGACCCAGTTGGGATTGTAAGTTTTCAGAAGCTAAACTAGGTTCGACTACCGGTCGTCTATTGGCGAGAAGTTTAGCTTGAGAACCTGGACAACCACAGGGTAGCGTCTCCTTAGGCGGTTGTAACTCGTTTTTGCTCATGTGCTTTTTAACAGCCTCTTCGTCATAAACGGCAGATTCGCGCTCTTCAATAACGATAGCTCCGGTCGGGCACTCGGGCAAGCAATCACCTAGACCGTCACAATAGCTTTCAGAAACAAGCCGGGCTTTTCCGTCAATTAGTTGTAAGGCCCCTTCGTGACAGGCACTGACACAAAGACCACATCCGTTACATTTTTCCTCATCTATTTTGATAATGTTTCGTTTCATTTTAATAACCCCTTTCAAACAATTTGTTTTTACAAGTTCATTATAGTTCAATGATAGGAATGGCAATTCGTTTTGGCTTACTCGATTTGACTAAGTTTAGTATATATCGAATCCGTGGAGAGCGCTGTTATCAAAGTGACACTTTTGGTGTGAGAAAAATCACACCAAAAGTATAACCCTTGAACTAGGAATACATCCAGAGGATTAAGATGTAATCACCCTATTTACTAAGCAATGAAAAGGAAGGTGAACTCAGAATGACAGCAATTGAAGAACTAAAAGCTGAGCATCAAGCTGTCCTTTTGACGATTAGCATTTTGGACCAAATCACGAGCAAATTGGAAGCAGGTCAGGCGATAGATTTAGGTCACTTAGACCAAATCCTTGAATTCCTCAGGTTTTCGTCGACAAATGCCACCATGGTAAGGAGGAAAAAGTTCTTTTCCCCGCCATGGAAGAGGCTGGTATTCCTCGGCAGGGTGGTCCAATCGGGGTAATGTACTATGAACACGAACAAGGACGCAGTTTTGTTCAAGGCTTTAAACGCGGAGTTGAAGGCTATCGAGTAGGTAAGGAAGATGCAATAGCTGAGATCACTGAGAATATATTGTTAGAGGCTTCTCATTAATTCACTGAATTTTTGGGGAGCCTCTTTTTTCATTGTCTTCGAATAAAATGGGAGCAAGATACTGAAGTATACTGAGTATTTTGATAGCATCCGGATACTCGGCATAAAGTAGACGATCAAGGCAATAACTAAACAGTTGCAGAAGGTATAACTTTACCTTACTTTGTTTGTACTTTGTAATTTTTGAATCCACCTGACAAAGTATAGACCTTCTTAAATTCATTATTTATCAATATATTTTGGACTGCATTACCAGTTACGCCTTTGTTGCAGTAAGTAACTGTAACTTGTTCTTTATCCAAACCTTCTAATTCTTTTCGAATTTTATCTTGAGGGATATTTTCTGCTGTTGCTACATGGCCTTCTTCATATTGGCTTGACACTCTTGTATCTATAACCTTAATTTTTTCTCCCTTTTCGATTCTTGTTTTCAATTCTTCTGGAGTGATAAGCTCTCTTCCCTTATTAATAGCATTATCAAGAATCATTCCTGTATACATAACGGGGTCCTTGGTTGTAGAAAATGGTGGGGAATACGCAAGATCTAGATGAAATAAATCCTCTACCTTTGCACCGAATGTTAGGGCAGTTGCAAAAACATCAATCCTTTTATCAACTCCATTTGTACCAATAATCTGTGCTCCTAATAGTTTACCTGTTTTTTTATCTGCTACGGCTTTTATAGTCATCTCTTCACCACCATAGTAAGTTACCTTATCAGGTTTTATATTATGGCAAACTACAACCGCATAGCCGTCCTTTATAGCTTCTTTTTCAGTTAAGCCTGTATATGCAACGGTCAAATCAAAAACCTTAAAAATTCCGGTTCCTAATATTCCTCTAAACTCGAGGTTTCCCCCTGTTATTGAATCTCCTACTATTCTGCCTGTTTTGTTTGCGGTGGAACCTAGTGGTCTATATATGTTCTTTCCTGTTATGAGCGAATAACTTTCTGAGCAGTCTCCACAGGCATATATATAATCGAAATTAGTCTGCATCTTCTTATTAACCTTAATTGCTCCACTTGTCCCAAGTTCAATTCCAGCCCTTTGAGCAAGTTCGATATTAGGTTTAATTCCTACTGCAGCAACCACAAAATCTGTTGCTATTTCCTTGCCACTACCTAATACTACCTTGGCATTTGGAAATTTACCTTCAATAGCAGCTACACTGTCTCCTAAGACAAGGTTAATTTCTTTTTTCTCTAAGTAATTTTGTATATATAATGCCATATCTTTATCCAATGGTGTCATAACTTGAGCAGCAAGTTCTACTACAGTAACATCAATACCCAAATTCTTTAGGTTTTCAGTCATTTCAAGTCCAATAAAGCCTGAGCCAACAATAATGGCCTTCTTTGGATTATTTTCATTTATAAATGCTTTAATTCTATCAGCACTTTGAACATTTCTTAAATAAAAGACATTTTCATTTTTAATACCTGGTATATTTGGTATCACAGGGCTGGCGCCGCTTGAAATAATAAGTTTGTCAAAATCCTTCATAAAAATTTCTTCAGTCTTTAAATTCTTTACAGTTAATTTCTTCTCTAGAGCATCTAAATTCAATATTTCATGTTCGGTAAAAATATCTATATTATACTTTTTCTTAAAGAAGCTAGCATTTCTTGGAACAAGTTCACTTCTATCTTTTACCTTGTTTCCGATATAATATGGAAGTCCACATCCTGAATAGGAAATATCCTTATCTTTATCAAAAATAATTATTTCTGCCCCTTCATCGTTTCTCCTTGCCTTTGCAGCAGCCGAGGTCCCAGCTGCTACAGCCCCTATGATTACAATTCTCATTATTTTCCCTCCTACTTATATTTGTTTTGAATTAACTCTTTCGCCCCTAATGAGGGTCTTTTGTATGCTTTAATTAGAAATGTGAAAACATCAGGAACCTATAGAAAATGGTGTAAATTCTTTGCACTGAGATTCTTAAATGATTTTGAATTGGTCATATTGACTTTCGTCGATATGAGGTATATAATCATACATATCGATGAAATTAGATTTGAGGTGACATAATGAAACATAAATATGAAAACAATGCAAAAGTATTTCAAGCACTTAGTGATCCCAATCGGCTGATGATCATCGAAATGTTACAAAGCAGAGAGAGGTGTGCCTGCGAACTCTTAGAAGAACTTAATATTGTGCAATCCACCTTATCGCATCACATGAAGATATTGTGTGATTCAGGACTCGTTGACAGTCGCCGTCAGGGAAAATGGATGTACTATTCATTAAGCAAAGAGGTCTGTGAAGCAGCAAAGAACTTGCTCAATGAAATTACAAGGCTAACGGATAATTACGCTAAGAGAGATCCGATAGATGGATGTTGAGATTAAGTTTTAAAGAGTCTCTATCACAAGCAGCAGAAGGCGCTTGCTGAAATGCCACAGGGTTTTACAAAACCTTATATCACTTACATTGCCCTCTCAAATCCAA
>OMOF01000334.1:10781-36581 GCA_900290375.1 Candidatus Desulfosporosinus infrequens | reverse complement strand
GAGAAGCGGCCAAAGAGAAACTGAAAAGAATAGAAGCCGGTGAAAGAGATTTGAGGTTCTAAAGTGACTAATAATATCCCTGTGGAGGAATGTGCCTAAAGTAGACTTTAGAAGAGAAAAGGACTATATTGGAGAAAGGAAGATTCAGGAAAAATAATCTTAGGGTGTAAACTCGTTGGTGCGAAGTCACAAAACCGAGAAGATCAGGAAGAGCAGGAATGTGAATGTGATCGTGGGGAGGGATTTAGATGAGCTTAAATGAAGCCCCGAGAGGTGTAAGAGTGCATTTAGCACTCTTTGGCAAGAGGAACGCGGGCAAATCAAGTGTGATCAATGCTCTCACAGGACAGGAAACGGCTATAGTGTCAGACGTGAAAGGCACAACGACTGACCCTGTCTTTAAAGCAATGGAAATACTGCCCATAGGGCCGTGTGTGATCATCGATACTGCAGGACTTGACGATGTCGGAGAATTAGGAGAGCTGAGGATAAAAAAGACCTTGGAGGTTCTTGAAAAAACAGATGTGGCTTTGCTTATCGTTGATGTTAAGAAAGAAATCAGTGAAGATGATCAGCTGATAATTGATAAATTTAAGGAAAAACAGAAGCCCATTATCGTGGTTTTAAATAAGATTGATACCCTTGAAAACGCTGACCATGAAAACATTGCGACTAGTCTTCAAGAAACACTAAGTATTCCGGTAGTTTCTGTCTCAGCACTTAAGAAGCAGGGAATTAAAGAATTAAAGAATGCTATAATCTCTGTTATTCCGGAGGATGAAGATAAGTTTAAAATTGTGGGAGATTTAATTAGTCCAGGTGATTTCGTAGTATTGGTTACTCCTATAGATAAAGCAGCTCCCAAGGGCAGGCTTATTCTTCCTCAACAGCAGACAATACGAGATATTCTGGAAAGTGATGCAATAGCTATCGTAACTAAGGAATACGAACTGAGAGAAACCCTAAGTAATCTGGCGAAAAAGCCAAAGCTGGTCATAACTGATTCACAGGTATTTCTAAAAGTTGCTGCAGATACCCCCAAGGATATTTTAATGACCTCATTTTCAATACTATTTGCCAGACAAAAGGGTGATTTGACAGAATTCATAAGAGGTGCTAAAGCCATCGAGAAACTCAAGGATGGAGATAAGATATTAATTGCCGAAGGGTGCACACATCACAGACAATCGGATGATATTGGCAACGTAAAAATACCAAGGTGGATACGTCAAAGAACTGGTAAGCAGTTAGAGTTTGAATTTTCTGCGGGAGCAACTTTTACGGATGACATAAAGAAATATTCCCTTATAGTTCATTGTGGAGCCTGTATGATGAACAGAACAGGAATGCTCAGTAGAGTAGCAGGAGCAAAATCTCATAGTGTGCCGATTGTTAACTATGGCATTCTCATTGCCTATGTTCAGGGATTACTTCCGAGGGCGCTGGAACCTTTCCCACTAGCCAAGCTGATCTTGGAAGAGGAGGACCTATACTGAAAGCTTAGAATTGAGTTAGACAGTTAACACCGGATGGAGGAAGTGGTTTTGTGAGTAACCTGCATAATTTATTAGAAAAAGTCTATCGAACGAACGATCTCACAAAAGAGGAAATCATGTACCTCTTAGAAAACGTAACTCAGGCAGACAGAGAGGTCCTCTATGGCTATGCACTAAAGACGAAACAGGCCTATTATGGGGATAAAGTTTACTTAAGAGGGCTTATCGAATTTTCGAATATTTGCCGGCAGGATTGTCTGTACTGTGGAATCCGAGCCTCCAATGGTAAGGTGGAACGTTATCGATTAACCCCAGAGGAAATCCTAGCCTGTTGTGATCAAGGGCATAAATTAGGCTACCGAACGTTCGTTTTGCAAAGTGGGGAAGATCTTTGGTATACGGAGGAGATTCTCGTTGATCTTCTCTGCGCAATCAGGAAGAGTTATCCAGGAGTAGCCATTACGTTGTCCATCGGCGAGCGGAGTGTGGCGACCTATCAAAGGCTCTTGGCTGCTGGAGCGGATCGTTTTTTGATGCGCCACGAAACGGCTTCGCCAGAACTGTATGAAAAGTTGCACCCGACGATGCGCTTTGAGGAGCGCCGGGCTTGTTTAAGTGCTTTGAAGAACCTGGGCTACCAAGTGGGAGCAGGGTTTATGGTGGGTCTGCCGGGACAAACACTTGCCGATTTGGCTGAAGACTTACGCTATCTAAAGGAATTCCATCCGGACATGATCGGAATTGGACCGTTTATTCCTCATAGCGAGACGCCACTGGGGGCAGAAAAAAGTGGAACGCTGGAAGCTACGTTAGTCATGGTGGCCTTGGCGCGACTGCTTATTCCGGATAGCCTTATTCCGGCTACGACAGCCCTTGGCACTCTAGATCCGCAAGGCAGGGAGTTCGCTTTGAAAGCGGGCGCCAATGTTGTCATGCCGATTATTACCCCGACCTCGGTCAGGAAACAATACGCACTTTATGAGAACAAAATTTATGGGGATGATCAGCTCGAAGATTGCCTAGATTGCCTAGAACGTAGAATTCAGGCGGCAGGCTTTGAAGTGGATCTGAGCAGAGGGGATAGTCAGCAGTTTATTTCACGATGAGTAAACCCAAGCTTTTAAAATGAGCCAATAAAGTTGCTGCAAAAATTATATAGAGCTTTTATAAATAGGAACTGTCTATTTTGTAATGAGTAACATAAATAGACAGTTCCTTCCTTCTTAGGCGCGATGAGTCATAAGTTTTTCTGGGGTCAGATAAGCAAAAGAAGCATGACCATAACGTAAATTAATTGAGATGATATTTGTTTTCTATAGACGAATTAGTTAGATACTGGTAATCTTTACTTGAGTAGATGAGTATCGATGGATAGAGAAGGTGCTATGCGACATTGCACATTTTTATGCGCATGCTTTTTCATCGAATACTAAAAAGGGAGGTGTCAACCTAGTCTGCATTATGCGTCTAAGTAAAGGAGGATTTCTATGTGTGACACAACTTCGAGCAACAAGTTCGTTCAAAAGCTGGATGACTATATCGATAGCCTGACTTACAAAAAGGAAAACCTGATTGGGGTCCTGCATTACGCTCAGGAAATATATGGGTACTTACCCGATAATGTTCAGTGGCATATCGCTCAGAAACTTGATATACCTTCTGCCACGGTCTATGGCGTCGTGAGCTTCTACTCTTTTTTCACCATGATTCCTAGGGGGGAACATGTTGTTAACGTCTGCACTGGTACTGCTTGTTTTGTACGAGGAGCGGAAAAATTAAAGGGTGAACTTGAAAATCAGCTGAAAATTAAAGCGGGTGAAACGACTACAGATAATCTGTTTACTTTAGAAACTCTACGCTGCGTTGGAGCCTGTGGCCTCGCCCCAGTCATGATCGTCGATGGTAAAGTCCATGGACGTATGAATGAGGCACAGCACATTAATGAGGTCCTGGCAAAATACCGCCCGGAAAGTTAATGCGATGTATGAACGGCGAAGTACGAAGTGTGGTGCGCAATATTTAGATCCTGAACTTCGAACTTCAAACCTCGAACTACGACTAAAGTAGCGTCACCGAAGGAAGGGAAAAGCCATATGAAACTCAAAAATACGGATGCCTTAAATGAATTACAGGCCCAGAGCGTCAAACTCATTGGAACACGACGCGTTGCTGAGCCTGTTACTACTAAAAACGCCCTAGGGCTAGTAAGGCATGTTATGGTCTGTGGGGGACCTGGTTGCCACTCTTCAGGCAGTCCCGGAATCGCCGAACGTCTTGAAGCAGAATTGAACCGGGTCGGTTTATCTGAACAAGTTAAAGTTTTCCAACCTGGTTGTTTTGGTTTTTGCGAAAAGGGGCCGATGATCGAGATATATCCCGATAAGGTAACCTATTGTGAGGTATCTGAGGATGATGTGGAAACCATCGTCGAAGAGCACTTTAGGCAAGGAAATCTGGTCGAACACCTTCTCTTTATGGATCCGGTCACCAAAGAGCGTTTTCCTACCAACATCCCCTTTTACGATGGTCAACTGCGCATTGCCTTACGTAACGTCGGCTATATTGCACCAGAAAACATTCTCGAATATATCGCCGCGGACGGCTATCAAGCGTTAGCGAAAGTTCTTTTCAGCATGACCCCTTTGGAGGTCATTGACGTCCTTAAAGATAGTGGACTTCGGGGTCGTGGCGGCGCTGGTTTTCCCACCGGCATGAAATGGGAATTTACGCGCAAAAGCCAAGCCGACCAACGCTATATTATTTGTAATGCGGACGAAGGAGATCCAGGCGCTTTCATGGACCGCTCCGTCTTGGAAGGTGACCCTCACAGTGTTTTAGAGGCGATGATGATCGCGGGCTCAGCGATTGGGGCTTCCGAGGGGTATATCTATGTTCGAGCAGAGTACCCTGCAGCCATTCGCAGGTTACTAATCGCCATTGCTCAAGCTCGGGAATACGGGTTACTTGGCAAAGCCATTTTAGGGAGTGATTTTAACTTTGACATTGAACTAAAATACGGAGCTGGGGCCTTTGTCTGCGGGGAAGAGACCGCTCTGATTCATTCTATTGAAGGGGCCCGTGGGGAACCTTCTGTCAAACCTCCATTTCCTGCCCAAAAGGGGCTATGGGGTAAACCAACCTGTGTTAACAATGTGGAAACGTTGGCCAACATTCCCCCGATTATCATGAACGGAGCCGAATGGTTTTCAGCAGTAGGCACAGAAAAAAGCAAAGGGACAAAAGTGTTTGCTTTGGCTGGCAAAGTCAACAACGTAGGGCTTGTGGAAGTCCCGATGGGGACAACGCTCCGGCAAATTATCTTTGACATTGGCGGAGGGATTAAGCAACGGAAAACGTTCAAAGCAGCCCAAACGGGAGGTCCCTCGGGCGGTTGTATTCCGACCAAATATTTAGATTCACCCATTGATTATGAGTCCTTAACTGCCATCGGTTCCATGATGGGTTCTGGGGGACTAATTGTCTTGGATGAAGACGATTGTATGGTTAATATTGCCAAGTATTTCCAAGAGTTCACTATGGACGAATCTTGTGGCCGTTGCACTGCCTGCAGGGTTGGAACGAAACGTCTTTATGAAATTCTGACCAAGATCACGGAAGGCAAAGGGACGTTAGAGGATCTGGAAAACATGGAGAAGTTGTGCCATATCATCAAGGACACAGCCCTTTGTGGGCTCGGACAAAGTGCACCCAATCCCATCCTCTCCACTTTGAAGTATTTCAGGGAAGAATATCTGGCCCATATAGTCGACAAAACCTGTCCAGCGGGCGTTTGTAAGAGCCTGCTAAAATATGAAATCACGGATAAGTGTGTGGGGTGTACCCTTTGCGTCAAGAAATGCCCCATGTCTTGCATCACGGGCGTATCCAAAAAGCGTCACGTTATCGATCAAGAACGCTGCCTAAAATGTGGGGCCTGCATGGAACAATGCCGCGTCGTCGGCGCCATCATTCGCCATTAAGCTACCCCTGAAGGAGGACTCCATATGGATATACAGTTAACTATTAACGACATATCCCTAAAAGTGCCGGAGGGTATGTCCATCTTAGACGCAGCCAAAACTGTAAACATTGACATTCCAACCTTATGTTATCTAAAACTGAATGAAATGCATTACAACAATAACATCGCTTCCTGCCGAGTCTGTGTAGTCGAAGTTGAGGGCCGACGTAATCTGGCCTCCTCCTGTTCGACCCCAGTAGCGAGCGGCATGGTCGTTAGAACGGATTCGCTACGTGCTATCCAGGCTCGACGAGCCATGGTTGAACTTCTCCTTTCTGACCACCCTAAATCTTGTTTAACTTGTGCCAAAAATCAAGACTGTGATCTTCAATCCTTAGCCTCGGAACTAGGTGTACGCCATATTTCCTATGAAGGGGAAGAATCTGAGTTTGAAATTGACCATTCGAGTTTTTCCATTGTTAGAGATCCTAACAAATGTATTCGTTGCCGACGCTGTGAAACAATGTGCAACGAGGTACAGACGGTGGGTGTATATTCTGCCGTGGGGCGTGGCTTTAATACGGTGATTAAAACGGCTTTCGATTTACCCCTGCACGAGACCTCCTGCACGTTCTGCGGACAATGTATTGCCGTATGTCCAACCGGCGCTTTAACTGAATTGGATCAAGTTGACAAAGTATGGAAAGCGCTCAACGATCCCAACCAATTTGTCGTTGTCCAAACAGCACCGGCTGTGCGGGTCGCCTTGGGAGAGGAATTTGGGTTAGAACCAGGGACGATCGTCACGGGCAAAATGGTTGGGGCGCTGCGTAGGCTTGGGTTTGACCGCGTTTTTGATACGGATTTTGCGGCGGACTTGACGATTATGGAAGAAGCAACCGAGCTTGTCCACCGTATCCAACATGGCGGGCGTCTGCCGCTACTCACGAGTTGTTGCCCCGCCTGGGTCAAATTTTTCGAGCATCAATTTCCGGATCTCTTAGACATTCCTTCGACCTGTAAATCCCCTCATGAAATGTTAGGGGTCTTAATTAAAAGTTATTATGCAAAAACGTTGGGGATTGATCCCAAATCCATTACTGTTGTTTCCGTGATGCCCTGTGTCGCTAAAAAATACGAAGCGGCTCGCCCTGAACTTGCGCAAGGTGAAGAAACCGCGGATGTAGACATTGTGATCACCACACGTGAACTTGCGCGCATGATCCGAGAAGCCAGCATTCATTTTGATCATCTCAAAGATAAGGAATTTGACCATCCTTTAGGAGAATCGACGGGTGCCGCGATTATCTTTGGCGCAACGGGTGGGGTTCTCGAAGCGGCCCTGCGGACGGCCTACGAAGTGCTCACCGGTGAAACTTTGGAGAAAGTGGAGTTTGAGGCTCTGCGGGGAATGGCTGGGATCAAGGAAGCGGTTATCCCAATCGCTGGACGGGACTACCGGATTGCTGTCATCCATGGTCTGGGTAATGCCCGTACTGTTCTGGAAAAAATACGAGCTGGGGAATCCAATTATGATGTAATCGAGATTATGGCCTGTCCGGGTGGGTGTATCGGCGGCGGCGGACAACCTTATCACCATGGCAACATGGATATTCTTGCAGCCCGAGCTGCTGCTATTTACCGCGAAGATCTTGCCAAGCCTTTGCGCAAGTCGCACGAAAATCTGGCTGTCATCAGTCTGTATAAAGACTATCTGGGCGAACCCTATGGGAAAAAAGCGCATCAATTGTTGCATACCAGCTATACGGCACGCAAGAGAATCTAGTTGTTGAAAAGAGACTGACCTTGACTAACGTAGAGAATTACGTTTATAATCAAACGATTTGATTGGGGAAAAATCTTGTCCAGATGGTTACGTTCCTAAAATTTCATATTGGAGTGGATTTATCTGTTGTGCTGGCGATATCCGGCATAGTGGATCCACAAAACTATTACCTGATTGTAAGGAATATTCTGAGCAAAAGGAGAAGGGTTAATTGCTAAGAAGCCTTCTTACTATTTTAATAAGAAGGCTTTTTTGATTGGGAGGAAATACAAACATGGATAAAAGAATTGGTGTCATCGGCATCGTCATTGAAGAATTCGAAAGTGCTAATAAGGTGAACGAAACTCTACATGAGTTAGCCAGCATTATTGTCGGAAGAATGGGAATCCCGCGGAAGGAAAGGGGGATCGCGATCATCTCCTTGATCGTTGAGGGGACCTCAGATGAAATCAGTGCGATGACGGGCAAGTTGGGGAAGATCAGAGGGGTCAGTGTTAAATCAGCCTTAACTAAAAAATTGGAGGAATAAGAATGAAAGAATATTTGGCGAAAGATTATATTAGGGATGACGAAATTAGGAGCTCATTACAAGAAGGTCTTGAAAAGGTTAAGGATAACGACCGAGTAAGGGCAATTTTAGACAAGGCAAAGACCTGCCAGGGCTTAACCCACCGAGAAGCTGCGGTTCTGCTCAATATTGATGATCAAAACATTCTCGAAGAAATGTTTAAGACCGCTAAAGAAATTAAAGAAAAAATCTATGGCAAGAGAATCGTTTTATTCGCACCGCTTTATATTAGTAGTTATTGTGTCAATGGCTGTGTCTACTGCGGATATCAGGTCGGCAATAAGAGTCAGAAGAGAAGCAAATTGACTATGGAACAATTGGAACAGGAAGTAAAAATCCTAGAATCGTTAGGACATAAACGAATTGTCATGGAAGCTGGAGAAGACCCCGTTAATTGCTCGTTAGATTATGTCATTGAGTGCATAAAGAAAATATATTCTTTGAAGTTTGAAAATGGAAGTATCAGGCGAATTAATATCAACGTGGCCGCGACAACCGTTGAGGATTATAAACGCTTAAAAGAGGCTGATATCGGTACGTATACTCTTTTCCAAGAGACTTATAATCAGGAAATGTATGAAAAATTGCATCCTACGGGTCCCAAACATAATTACAATTGGCATACTACGGCAATGGACAGAGCAATGGAAGCTGGAATTGGAGATGTTGGGATTGGCGTATTATATGGTTTATATGACCACAAATACGAAACGATCGCCATGCTAATGCATGCTGAACATCTCGAAGAAGCCTTCGGAGTGGGGCCGCACACAATCTCAGTCCCAAGACTGAGGGCAGCAGAGGGTGTGGATATTAAAGAGCTTCCCTATCTAGTGACGGACGATGAATTCAAAAAAATCGTGGCGATTTTGAGACTGGCGGTGCCCTATACGGGCATGATCTTATCCACAAGAGAAGAACCTAAGTTTAGAGCAGAAGTCTTAGCTCTGGGAATTTCGCAGTTTAGTGCGGGTTCCTGCGCTGGAGTTGGTGGATACTCACAAGAACATGGAATTAGTGAAACGGATGAAAAACCCCAATTCGAAGTGGCGGATCACCGTTCTCCAATGGAAGTGATTAAGAGCTTGTGTGAAAGTGGTTATATACCAAGCTACTGTACTGCCTGCTACAGAGAAGGAAGAACCGGGGATCGCTTTATGGTTTTGGCTAAGGCCGGACAAATAGGCAATGTCTGTCAACCGAATGCTTTACTGACCTTTAGAGAATTCCTGTTAGACTATGCAGATGATGAAATGAAAGAAATAGGCCAAAAGGTCATCGAGAAAGGCCTGTTGGATATTCCCAAAGAAGCAGCTAGAGAAGCGGCCAAAGAGAAACTGAAAAGAATAGAAGCCGGTGAAAGAGATTTGAGGTTCTAAATTTGTAGCGTGGAGGATAAAGTGAACTTTAGAATAGAAAAGGACTCAATCGGAGCAATGAATATTCCTGAAACAAATTATTACGGGATTAACACCGTGCGAGCACAAGAGAACTTCAACTTGGGCTCAAAAAATGTCAATTTAAAGCTGATCTATGAAATTGCCTTAATTAAAAAGGCGGCAGCCATGGTCAATAAGAGTTTAAAGCAACTGGCGGAGGATAAAGCAAATGCCATAATCAAGGCCAGTGAGGAAGTAATTGCTGGTGAATTTGATTATGAATTTGTAGTCAGTGCTTTTCAAGGGGGAGCAGGAACATCCACCAATATGAATGTCAATGAAGTTATTGCTAACAGGGCCATTGAAATATTAGGCGGAACGAAGGGCGACTATGTCGTTGTACATCCTCTGGATGATGTGAATATGTCGCAATCGACCAATGATGTTTATCCCACGGCCTTGAGGGTAGCTGCCATTCATCTGCTGAGAAAATTAAGCTATTCCCTCGCGGAACTTCAAGAAGCGTTGCAGAGTAAGGAAAATGAATTCAGTACTGTGATCAAACTTGGCAGGACGGAGCTGATGGATGCGTTGCCGATGATGCTGGGTCAGGAATTCGGTGCGTATGCCAAGGCCATAGAAAGAGATCGGTGGAGAGTGTATAAGGTAGAAGAACGCTTAAGACAGATTAACCTTGGCGGTACAGCCATTGGTACCGGAGTCAATGCTTCTCACAAGTATATATTTATGATCACGGATACTATTCAGGAGCTAACAGGCTTGGGTTTAGCTAGGTCGGATTATCCGATGGATATAACCCAAAATAATGACGTTTTTGTAGAAGTTTCAGGACTCTTGAAAGCCTGTAGCACGAACCTTCTGAAAATATCCAATGATTTAAGATTATTAGCTTCTGGCCCAAGGGGAGGGTTCGGGGAAATAGAACTCCCTCAGATGCAGGCAGGTTCAACGATCATGCCGGGAAAGGTGAACCCAGTAATACCTGAGATGATCGGCCAGGTGGCTATGAGAGTCATGGCCAATGATTATGCTATTACGATGGCTGCCTCTTCAGGACAGCTCGAACTCAACGCCTTTATGCCTCTCATAGCGGAAGGTTTGTTGGAATCACTAGAACTCTTGAATAATGGAGTAGAGATATTTAGAGAAAAGTGCATCGCAGGTATTAAACCAAATAAAGAAAAATGCCAAGCAACTCTTGAAAACTCAGCGGTGCTGGCTGCCGCTTTAGTCCATCACCTTGGGTATGATCAAGCAGCCCAGATAGCCAGAAAAGCTCTAAGAGAAGCTAAGACAATCAGAGACGTGCTGAAGGAAGAAAATATTTTTTCTGATTCTAGGATCGATGAGATATTGAATCCATTTGAAGTCACAAAACCAGGAATACCAGGAATGTCAGGAAAATGATTTATGACCTTGTGTCAGCGGCGATAGATTTACAAATACCAAAGGACCAGTAAAACTGGTCCTTTTGGTATTTGACAGATAAAATTAACCAATTCCGCCAGCGCTTTCGGAGGTACGACGAAACATCTTCCCTCCCACGTTGGGGATATGAGCTACGCTGTGAACGTTTGGTCCAGATGTAACAGTGGCTTTGGTTACCCACGAATCAGACTTTTTCATAATAGACCTCCTTGTAAGATAAATTAAACCAACAGAGCTAATTTCTCCAGAAGGCGAACATATATCCGTAGTAAGTTTTGGACAAAAATCCTCTTTTTAAATCTAAGACCAAAGTCTAGTTTTCTTCAGCTGTCGGATAATGGTATAATCATGAGAATGTGTTTATCAAGAAATTTGCTATAGAATCTAGGGAGGAATTAACCTTTGGAATTTAATCAAGTCATTGCCAAGGAGCTTAGCTTAAAGGTCACCCAGGTCAAAGAAGCGGTTACCTTATTGGATGGGGGAAATACCATCCCTTTTATTGCTCGCTACCGCAAGGAAGCTACAGAAGAGCTCGACGAAAATGCCTTGCGCGCTATCGTGGAACGTTTAGACTATTTGAGACGTTTGGAACAGCGGAAAACGGAAGTAGTGCGCCTGATCGATGAGCAGGGTAAGCTGACAGAAGAATTGTCTGCTCAAATTACGGTGGCGACCGTGCTTCAAGATGTCGAAGATCTCTACCGGCCTTATAAGCAGAAACGTCGGACGCGGGCAACGATAGCCAAAGAGAAGGGGCTTGAACCTTTGGCACTTTGGTTGTTAGCTCAATATACCAGAGGAGATCTTCAAGCAGAGGCAGAAAGGTATGTGAATCCCGAGTTAGACGTTAATTCAACGGAGGAAGTTTTGGCAGGAGCCATGGATATTATCGCAGAAACCATTGCGGATGATGCCGCTTTACGTAAACGGATCAGGGAAGAGACTTTTCGTATTGCGGATGTGGTGGCCACTGCTGTGCCAAAGAAGGCTAAAGAACGATCCCCGTTTGAGATGTATTATGATTACCGGGAGCCTATCCGAAGGATTCCACCGCATCGGATCTTGGCCCTGAATCGTGGGGAAAAAGAAGAGTTTTTAGTTGTCAAGATCGAAGCACCGCTCGAAACAATACATAGGATTATTGAACTGCGTTATGTCAAAACGGGTCCTGCCGCTTCTTTAGTCCAAAAAGCGGCTCTTGATGCGTATAAACGCTTAATCGAGTCTTCTATTGAAAGGGAACTGAGAGCTGAGCTATCCGATCGAGCGGAGCAACAAGCTATTAAAGTGTTTGCTGCCAATTTGCGACAGCTTTTGCTGCAGCCACCCGTGCGTGGGAAAATGGTTCTAGGACTTGATCCGGGATTTCGGACAGGGTGCAAGTGGGCGGTGGTGGATGAGACGGGCAAGCTCCTTAAAGTGGGCGTGATTTATCCTCATCCGCCGCAGAACAAACGTGCTGAAGCAAAGGCTATTCTGCGGGCGGCGATTGCCGAGTTTGATGCTAATATTATCGCTATCGGGAATGGTACAGCCTCTAGGGAAAGTGAAGAAGTCGTGGCCGAAATGATTCGGGAAGACGGGATTGCCACTGAATTTATCCTAGTTAGCGAAGCCGGGGCATCTGTGTATTCAGCTTCGAAAATAGCGGGTGAAGAATTCCCGGAATTTGACCTTTCCTTGCGGAGTGCGGTGTCTATTGCCAGACGGCTTCAGGATCCCCTAGCAGAGCTGGTGAAGATCGAACCCAAAGCGGTTGGCGTGGGTCAATATCAGCATGATGTCCAGCCTAAGCGATTGGAGGAATCCCTGCACGGTGTCGTGGAATCCTGTGTTAATGTCGTAGGGGTGGATTTGAATACTGCATCGGCGTCTCTGCTCCAGTATGTTGCTGGGTTAAAGCCGGTAGTTGCCAAAAATATCGTAGCTTGGCGCGATGAACATGGAAAATTTAGTAAGCGTGATCAGCTCAAGAAAATTGCACGCTTGGGAGCGCAAACGTATATCCAGTGTGCCGGGTTCATTCGTCTCCCAGATGGGGTCAATCCTTTGGAAAACACGCCGGTTCACCCAGAATCCTATCAGCTTGCCGAAGACATCTTGAAAAAGATCGGTCATACCCCTGGGGATTTGCGGGATCATCTCGCTGAAGTGCATAAAAAACTTGCTCGACTAGAGCCTAGCGAGATTGCCGACGAGTTTGGCGCTGGGGTCCCTACCGTTCGAGATATTTTAGATGCTCTCCAAAGACCGGGCCGCGATCCTCGGGAAGATTTGCCGCGACCACTGTTGCGACGGGATGTCACGCACATGGAAGATCTTAACGAAGGGATGGTTCTAGAGGGAACGGTGCGTAATGTCGTGGATTTCGGAGCATTTGTGGACATTGGCGTGAAGCACGACGGGCTTGTTCACATTTCCCAATTGACCGATAAATTTATCAAACATCCTATGGAAGCGGTTGCAGTGGGTGATATAGTCAAGGTGCGCGTGATCGGAATTGATAAGGTAAGAGATCGAGTGAGTCTTTCAATGCGGGATCTTTTGACGACTGAGATTTGTTAAGTTGGGTGAAAAAGAAATTTGGATAGTTAATTAAGAAGGAAACTATGAGTTACGGAAAAGAAGGAAAAGAGGGTCAGACTTAAGTGCAGAACGTTCAAAAAAGACGTTTGCAAGGGGTTGGAGCAGTCCTCATTGCGGGAACGGGCTATGCTTTCATGTCGATCTTAGTCAAGAGGGCATACCAGCTGGGGCTCGGTCCGATTCAGGTTATAGCTCTGCAATCGTGGCTAGCATCGACACTCCTTCTTAGCTATGCAATGTGCTTTAAACGCGAGATATTTTCAATTTCACTTCGTAATTTGCGGCTTCTAACTGTTCAAGGTGCGGTTGGGGCCTTAGGAACTAGCCTTTTATATGCCTATGCCCTCAAGTATCTTCCGGTCTCGGTGGCGATTTTACTGCTTTATCTCTATCCGGCCTTGGTTTTAGTGGCCGGAGTGGTGATTTGGCAGAAAAGAGTTGGACGGCAAGAGCTGGTAGCCTTCATTTTAACCATGGTCGGCACCACTTTGGCAAGTGGAGTCTTCTCAGGAGTAAGTGGAGTCGCTTTAGTGGGCATCGTTTTGGGATTGGCTGCAGCGCTGGCCTACGCTGTCTTTAATATTATCGGGGAAGTCGTGTTGGCTGAGGTTTCCCCTTTAGTCGCGATGTGTTATACGCAATGGGTTTGTGCTCTTGCATTGCTGATTATTTTGAAGGGAGATGTCCTGAGTATTCCGTGGCAGAATGTTCAAATTTGGGAAACTGGCCTGCTGTTGGCTACAGTTGCCTCGATTGTACCGTTTTATTTGATCTTAGTGGGGATTAAGCGACTGGGAGCTGATCAGGCGGCGATTCTTAGTACATTTGAGTTGCCGATGACATTTCTATTGGCAGCCGTTTTCCTGAATGAGTTTCCCACAGAGGAACAATGGATCGGTGGAGGTTTGGTAATGGGTGGAATTTTATTATTAAACTGGGGAAGTAAAGGTGAACTTAGCAATGAAAAAGCTCTTGATAAAAAACGGTCAGATTAAAACGATGACCGGACGTGAATTCGCAGGGAATATTCTGATTGAAGGAACAAAAATAGTCGCGCTTGGAGAAGATTTAGAACAGGAAGTTCCCGCGGATACTGTCATAATCGATGCCTTGGGGTGTCTCGTGTTACCTGGCTTTATTGATGCACATTGTCATGTAGGCATAGGCGAGGAAATCTATCGCTGGGAGGGGGAAGACTTTAATGAAATGACGGACCCTGTGACCCCCGACATGCGGGCGATTGACGGCATTAACCCAGAAGACGAAGGCTTTCGTGATGCCCGTATGGGTGGGGTGACAGCTGTGTTTACGGGGCCGGGAAGTGGGAACGTCATCGGGGGAACCGGAGTCGTTATGAAGACGGCAGGGAAGATTGTGGATAAGATGATTGTCCGAGATCCCGCTGGCTTGAAAGTTGCTTTTGGGGAAAACCCCAAGCAGGTTTACGGCGAACAAAAGAAAATGCCCATGACCCGGATGGGAACGGCAGCACTCCTGCGTCAGGCCTTAGTAGATGCTCAGGTGTATCGGGATAAGTTAGAGGAAGGAAAAACAGACCCCGATAAAATTCCCGAGCGGGATTTGGGTTTAGAAACTCTTCTTCTTGTGATAAATCGTCAAATTCCTCTGCGCGCTCATGCTCATCGTGCCGATGATATTATGACGGCCATCCGTATTGCCCGAGAATTTGACGTTGATTTGGTGCTTGAACATTGTACAGATGGGCATAAAATCGCAGAAGAACTCGCTGAACTGGGGTATCCGGCAGTGATTGGGCCCTTGCTGACCAATCGTTCAAAAGTTGAGCTTAAAGATAAATCATTTAGGACTCCGGGAATTTTAGCCAGAGCTGGGGTTAAGGTGGCCATTATGACGGACCATTCTGTCACCCCGATTGAACAGCTACCGCTCTGCGCTGCCTTAGCGTGCAAGGCAGGGATGGACATAGAGGATGCATTACGGGCTATTACGATTAATTCGGCCGAAATCCTAGGTGTGTCCGATCGCATTGGGTCTCTAGAAGTGGGGAAAGATGCGGATATTGTCATCTGGAGTGAACACCCGTTTATATTAACCGCCCGCCCGCTCTATGTGATCATTGATGGTAAGGTCGTCAACCCAGAGGCTGAGGAAGACGCAATAAGCCAATGAAGCGAGATTCGAAGTGCGAGGTTCTAAGTTTTAAGTTCTAAGTCTGAAGTTCGCGTCAGTAGTTTTCCAATTTATCGATACAGGATACACTATCGATGATAGTAGTCAGTGACTGCATCGTCAGAAGTTACTTTACAAGATAAATGAAGAATATTAGCTTTATAAACTTGGAGAAGGTATTAAACTCTTATAATGAAAGGAAAGGTTGGGTTTGTCCAAGTTTTCTTAACCAGATACACATGAAATATAGAGTGACAAGTTTGACGGTTGAGCAAACTCGTGAGTGGGGAAAACAGCTGGGAGAGCGTTTACGAGGCGGAGATGTCATTGCTCTGATTGGAGACCTAGGTGCAGGGAAAACGGCCTTTGCACAAGGGATTGGCGAGGCGTTAGGGGTAATCGGTCCAATGACTAGCCCAACCTTCACATTAATACATGAATATACAGCACAACTTAAAGGGACCCAGTTTCGGCTGGTTCACATGGATCTTTACCGATTACAGCGCCCGGAAGAGGCAGAGGTGATTGGGGTTGAAGATGCATTCGTTGACGATGCCGTCTGCTTAATTGAATGGCCTAAAATTATTGAGGATTATTTGCCGGAGGATCGATTAGACGTTGAGATCATTGGCAGCGGGGAACAGGTACGTGAGATAATTATTTATGCCAGAGACCTTGATTGGGAATTCCGTTTAAAAGATATGACTTAATATCCAAGGCATCTTTGACTTGTTATTTTCTTTCATATGCCTAAGTCATCTATGATTAGCCTAAAAGTGCAGCTGGCGAAAGTCTAATGAAATTTGCCTGAATGAGTTTGACAATCGGAAAAAAGAGAGGCTCGGAGGATCCGTTCAATGAAATACTTAACGATAGATACGACGACGAAAGTTACAGCAGTGGCCTTGGCTGAAGACAAGCAACTTGTCGGCGAAGGATTTTTACATACTTCTAAAGCGCACTCAGAGCGGCTTATTCCAATGCTTAATCAGTTACTTACTGCTGCAGCTTGGACACTTCAGGATTTAGACATGATTGGGGTGACGCGAGGACCGGGCTCGTTTACTGGAATACGGATTGGAATCGCTACAGCACAAGGATTGGCTCAAGTGTTGAAACTTCCACTCATTGGTGTAGTATCCCTCGATGCCCTAGCTTGGGCGGGTAGAGGAAGAACGGAAGACATTGTTCCCATTTTAGATGCACGTAAAAATGAGTGGTACACGGCACGTTACCATTGGCTGCCAGGGGAAGAGAAAGTGGAGTGCCTCACATCCCCTCAAGCCTTGCCTATGGACCAATGGCTGGAACAATTGAAGCAACTGGATCGTTCTATTTGTTTCGTTGGAGATGCGGTCTCAAAATCTAAGGAACTAATTGAGTCTGTTTTAGGCGAGCGAGCCATGATTTTACCGGAGTATTTTAGCTTACCTCGGGGCGCCTATGTTGCTCGAGCGGTATGGCAACGCTGGCAAGAAACGGGTGTGGGGGATCGGGTGGAACCGTACTATATTCGATTTTCTGAGGCAGAGGTTAATTGGGCGAAGAAAGAGGAGATACGAAGGAGCGAGGAACATGAATAACGGGATTGTACGTCCCATGCTTTACTCCGATCTCGAAGCCGTTCTGGAAATCGAGCGTGCCTCTTTTTCTTCGCCCTGGTCTTTGGAGTCCTTTAAAGCGGAGCTTAAAGATAATGAGTATGCGCGTTATCTTTGTTTAGAGTTAAACGACCAGGTGATCGGTTACATGGGGCTGTGGTTTATCCTCGATGAGGGGCATATTACGAATATCGCCATTTCTCCTAACTATCGGGGGCAGCATTGGGGGGGATTTTTAATCCGGTCTGTGATGGATATGATGACGGAGCAGGGAATGGAACGGATGACTCTAGAAGTTCGTGTTTCCAATAACTCAGCACAATCATTATATAAGCGCTTAGGCTTTGTTACCGCCGGTGTTCGCAAAGGATATTATGCAGATAACCAAGAGGATGCCATAATTATGTGGGCGGAATTGGGAACGGAAGTGAATGTTACATGACGGGGAGTCAGAACAAGAATGTTGTAATATTAGGGGTTGAGACGAGTTGTGATGAGACCTCCGCAGCCGTATTGGTGAACGGGACGGATTTGCGCAGTCATATCATTTCGTCCCAGATAGTGACGCACCAAAAGTATGGTGGGGTTGTACCAGAAATCGCCTCGCGCGAACACTGTCTGCATCTTCACTCGGTTGTGCAGCAGGCCCTAGATGAGGCGAAGGTCGATTTTGGGGGCTTATCGGCCATTGCTGTGACATATGGACCAGGGCTTGTCGGGTCTCTATTGGTAGGGGTCTCCGGAGCGAAGGCGATGGCGTATGCTGCAGGAATTCCGTTGATCGGCATTAATCATTTGGAAGGGCATATATATGCGAATTTCTTGCATCATCAGGATTTAGAGTTTCCACTCTTGGCTCTGTTAGTTTCGGGAGGACATACTCATCTCATTTTATTTGAAGCCCACGGACGATATCAAGTTCTGGGGCATACACGTGATGATGCGGCAGGCGAGGCGCTCGATAAAGTGGCTCGGACCTTGGGTTTAAGTTACCCAGGTGGGCCACAGATTCAAAGAGTGGCTCGAGAGGGGGAGGCTTCAGCATTTAAGTTCCCTCGCGCTATGTTAGAGCCGGATAGTTTGGATTTTAGCTTTAGCGGTATGAAATCAGCTGTTTTGAATACTCTGAATTCTGCGCACATGCGGGGAGAAAGCCTCAGTGTTCCGGATATTGCGGCTTCTTTTCAGCAAGCAGTTGTAGATGTTTTAGTTCAGAAAGCAATAAGGGCTATTGAACGAACAGGGGTCAAGACACTGTTGCTTGCCGGTGGAGTTGCAGCCAATAGTTTGTTGCGCGAAACCTTAGATAAAGAGTTATCGGAGCGGCGTGTTCGTCTAGTTTGTCCGCCCCCCATTCTTTGCACGGACAACGGGGCAATGATCGCGACGGCCGGACATTATCATTATTTAGCTGGAGACTTCGCGCCATGGACACTCAACGCAGTGCCGGGCCTGGGACTTGTGTGAGGCCCTGTGTCACACTGCGTCCTTGGGTCTTGGGTCGCACGCAAGAGGGGACGGTTCTTGATTGCATCTAATGCAAACAAGAACCGTCCCCTCTCCCATTCAACTTGCACGGTCCCCATCTTGCACGGATGGTGCACATAGAATGTGCCATCTCTCCAGTTTTCGTCCTCCGTGTACCACGTTCCAAGTCCCTTGTACTATTGGAAATTTTATAGTTAATTAGGGGTCGTGTGCGCTGTGGATAAGGTTTAGCTGTGGATAATGTGGATAAGTCTGTAGATAAGTAATTGAAGCGGCTTTGAGGTTTTCCAGTAAATACAGGCACTTTGGATAAAGTTACCCACAGACCCTGTGGATAGTGTGGATAAGTTTGGGATATGGCGGCAGGGCTAGATTTAAAGTGTGGATAATTACGTGGGTTGACATTTCGTAAAACTGATTCATTTTAAACCGATACTATTTTATAAAAAAATAATTCAGAATATTACACACAAAATTTTTAATTCAGGAAGGATTTTCACTCTATTGATCGAATATTTCTTATAAAGAGCGAGATCTAACCGAAGGGGTAGTACTAAAATGAGTGAGGATAAACCGCAGTTAAAGGCTGAAGTACGCAAATCATGTTTAGCTCAGCGGGCAGCTTTAGGAGAGAATGCAAGAAGAAGTAAAAGCTTGATTATTGAACAAAAACTTCAGGAATTACCAGAGTTCCTACAGGCTAAAACAGTCATGTCATTTCTTAACTTTCGCGATGAAGTAGAGACTACGGCCTTAGCGGAGGCGATGATAGCAGGTAAGAAAAAGCTTGTATTACCCTGTTGTGCACCCCAAGGAATACTTCTTCCAAGCGAAGTACGCGATCTAGCTGCCGATCTTGAATCGGGAGCTTGGGACATTCGCGAACCGAAAATCACTTGTGAAAGAGTAGACCCATCAGAAATCGATTTAATTATCGTGCCTGGTGCGGGATTTGATCTACATGGGAATCGTTTAGGGTATGGAGGCGGCTTTTATGATCGCTTTTTTATGTTGTTGAATCCTTTAACGCCTAGGGTCGCTCTCGCTTTTCAATGCCAAGTTATTGAGCAAGTACCGGTGGACGCGCATGATTTCAAAATGACAATGTTGATCACAGAGAACGAGGTATACAGATTTTAGTACGCAAAAGGTATAAAAGGGAATTTCAATAGGGGGGATTTTATTTGTGCACCACGTGTGAGAATTTAGTGGACCCGAAGCAAATTAAGTTGGATGAAGTCATTATCAAATATCAATCGGAGAATGGACCGCTGATTCCAATCTTGCAAGAGGCCCAAGAGGTTTATGGCTATTTGCCCGCTGATGTGCTTAGACACGTTAGTAAAACGATACGTATACCTCTTGCAAAGATTTATGGTGTGGTTACGTTCTATTCGCAGTTTCGCTTAGCTCCCGTGGGACGGAATTTAATCAATGTCTGTTTAGGAACGGCTTGCCATGTGCGTGGAGGGGCCAATGTCTTGGATATGATCGAGAAAACTACCAAGATCAAAGACGGGGAGACGTCGGAAGATCGGCGTTATACCTTGGAAATCGTGGCCTGTATTGGAGCTTGTGGGCTTGCCCCTGTAATGTCCATCAATGGTCAGGTTTATGGTCGCTTAGAGCCGGAGAATGTTGCAGAAATACTTGCAAAATACGAGTAGGGGGATAATGGGATGGCAGAAAACCAACGGATTCTCGTATGTGCTGGGACGGGCTGTGCCTCATCCGGTGCACATACAATTATTGATTTATTGCAGGAAGAAATTATACGCCAAGGCATACAGGACCGCGTGAGTGTAGTTCCGACAGGATGTCACGGATTCTGTGAACAAGGACCGACCCTGATTATTGAACCGCAACAAACCCTGTATACGCAAGTAAAGGCTGAAGATATTGCCGAGATTGTAGCCCAAGACCTCATGGAAGGGAAACTTGTCGAGCGGTTACTGTATGTTGATCCTCTAACCCAAAAACCAGCTACAACCTTTGCTAATTCGAATTTTTTTGCGAAACAAGTTCGTGTTGTTCTAAAGAACTGTGGTTTTATCGATCCTGAAAAGATTGAAGATTATGTTGCAAACGATGGCTATAAGGGATTAGCGAATGCCCTGAAAATGACACCGGATGCAGTCGTTGAAGAGGTTAAAAAAGCCGGCTTGCGTGGTCGGGGCGGAGCAGGATTTCCGACCGGTCTTAAATGGGGTTTTTGCAGGAACTCTCCTGGTAACAAAAAATACATTATATGTAATGCAGATGAGGGAGATCCGGGCGCTTTCATGGATCGCGGCGTTTTGGAAGGGGACCCTCACTCTGTCATTGAGGGAATGTTAATTGGTGCTTATGCAATCGGCGCCGATGAAGGGTATGTCTATTGCCGAGCGGAGTATCCACTCGCCATTAAACATATGGAAATTGCTATTGCCAAAGCAGAACAAGCGGGTTATCTAGGCGACAACATTATGAACTCTGGATTTAATTTCCGTCTTAAGATTCGAGCTGGGGCTGGGGCTTTCGTCTGTGGTGAAGAAACGGCACTCATGGCCTCGATTGAAGGAAGACGCGGCATGCCTAATGTTCGCCCTCCATTCCCTGCTCAAAGTGGTTTATGGGGAAAACCAACCAATATTAATAATGTGGAAACTTGGTCTAGTGTTCCTCACATTTTGGCACACGGTGCGGATTGGTATACCCAATACGGAACAGAAAAGAGCAAAGGGACGAAAATTTTCGCCCTGACTGGGAGAATCAACAATACAGGTCTGGTCGAGGTTCCGATGGGGACAACCCTGCGGAGTATCCTCTTTGATATCGGGGGCGGAATTCAAAACGGCAAAGCTTTTAAAGCGGTCCAAATTGGGGGTCCTTCAGGCGGTTGTTTGCCCGATGAGATGCTTGACCTCGAAGTGGATTATGATACATTAACGAGAGCTGGAGCGATGGTCGGCTCAGGTGGACTCGTTGTCATGGACGAAACCACTTGCATGGTGGATATTGCTCGCTTTTTCTTAGACTTTTCCCAAAAAGAATCCTGCGGAAAATGTACTCCTTGTCGAGAAGGAAACAAGCGGATGTGGGATATCCTTGACCGAATTACCAAGGGAGAGGGAAAAATAGAAGATCTCGATACGCTTGAAAACCTGGCACTGGTTATTAAAGAAACCTCGCTCTGCGGACTGGGGCAGAACTCGCCCAACCCTGTCTTGGCTACTTTAAAGTACTTCAGAAAAGAATTTGAAGCACACATTATTGATCATAAATGTCCAGCCCATGTCTGTACGGCGTTGCTCACCTATTCAATCGATGCGGAGAAATGTAAGGGATGCGGCCTCTGTGCCAAAAACTGCCCAGTAGGCTGTATAACAGGAGAGAAAAAAGAAGCACATACGATTGATGAGGCTGCTTGCATCAAATGTGGAACCTGTCTAGAGAAATGTAAGTTTGATGCAGTGATTCGGCTATAATCGGAGAGGAGCGAAACACTTTGGAGTTGCTATCGTTAACGATTGATGGGCGAGAAGTTAGCGTTCCGAAGGGGACGACTGTTCTGGAAGCCTGTCGTATGAATAATATCCCGATTCCGACCTTATGTCATGCCCCGGAGCTTACCCCGCCCGGTGCCTGCCGTTTATGTGTCGTCCAGATCGAAGGAATGCGCAATCTACCCCCGTCTTGCGTCACCCAAGCAACGCAGGGTATGAAGGTAGAAACGCAAAATCCGAAAGTTCGGAATGCGCGTAAAACAATTCTGGAACTGCTGGTCGCTAATCATCCGTTAGATTGCATGACTTGTCAGAAATTGGGTGACTGCTCACTGGCAGAGTATGCTTACGAATATGGTGTGGCTGGAAAAGTTTATCAAGGGGAGAAACGTAAGCTTCCCATTGATGACGCAAATCCGTATATTTTAAGGGATCTTAACAAATGTATATTATGTGGCAAATGTATTGCCACCTGTGAGGCGGTAACGGAACGCAACGTGATTGGCTTTGCTTATCGCGGCTTCCAGGCTAAGGTTTCAACCTTTATGGACACTGATCTGAAGGACTCAACCTGTGTTTATTGCAACCGGTGTGTGGCTATTTGTCCGGTCGGAGCTCTTATGGACAAAAGCATGATCGGTAAAGGCCGAGCCTGGGAGTTAACGAAAGAAGACGTCACCTGCACTTTTTGTGATTCGGGCTGTGAATTTGTCATTAACTCTAAGAACGGCAAAGTGCTTGGGGTCACTGCAAAATCAGCCTCAAATGGCCGACCACTTTGCCTGAAAGGACGGATAGGTTCTGATTTTAGGTACAATCCTGAACGGACAGATATGCCTTTCATTAATCAAGATGGTGAGTTTGTCCAGGTTACGTGGTCGGAATTTTTAGGTCTAGGTAATATTGTGGAAAAGATCAACTCGCTAACGAAGTAAGACTGATATGTTCCTCGATGCTGCTGAAAATCTATGAATGCCCCTCAACTATCTATTGGGTGGCAAACTGAGAGGAGTGAAACACTTTGGAGTGGCTTACATTAACAATTGATGGGCGCGAAGTCAGCGTTCTGAAGGGATCGACTGTGCTTGAAGCTTGTCGCCGGAATGATATTCCGATTCCCACCTTATGTCATGACCCAGAGCTTACCGCTGGCGGCGCTTGCCGCCTGTGCGTTGTACAAATCGAAGGAATGCGCAATCTCCCCCCGTCTTGTGTTACTCAAGTAACGCAGGGCATGAAGGTAGAAACGCAAAATCCTAAAGTTAGAAATGCGCGCAAAACAATTTTGGAACTGTTGGTAGCGAATCATCCGTTAGATTGCATGACGTGTCAAAAAATGGGGAATTGCTCTCTGGCTGAGTTTGCCTATGAATATGGTGTCACTGGAGAACTCTATAAAGGCGAACGTCGTAATCTTCCGATCGATGAAAGCAACCCTTTCATTTTACGGGATCCTAATAAATGCATCTTATGTGGAAAATGTATTAAAGCCTGTAGTGAAATTCAGGGCAAAAGCATTCTGGATTTTTCGTACCGTGGCTTTGATGCTCAAGTGGGTCCAGCCTTTAATGTACCCTACAACGAATCGGATTGTGATTTCTGCGGATCCTGTGTTTCAGTATGTCCAGTAGGAGCACTGGTAGAAAAGCAAATGGTCGGCAAGGGACATCCTTGGGAAATAACGAAAGTCCAAACCACCTGCCCATTTTGCGGAGTAGGCTGTAACTTTGACTTAAATGTTAAAGACGGCAAAGTCATTGGGGTGACCTCGAATCCGGAGGCACCGGTTAATGGTAAGGCCTTATGCGTCAAAGGGCGCTTTGGTATGGACATGATCTACAGCCCTCACCGAATAACGACCCCTTTGATCCGGAAAGATGGAGTATTAGTTCCAGCAGAATGGGATGAAGCTTTAGATTTAATCGCCTCGAAGTTTGGTGAGATCAAGAAGAACTATGGACCTGACTCGATTGCTGCTTTGAGTTCAGCCCATTGCACCAACGAAGAAAATTACCTGATGCAGAAATTTATGCGCGCGGTCATCGGCACCAATAATGTCGATCACTGCGCAAGAACGTGACACGCTCCTACTGTGGCCGGTCTGGCCATATCATTTGGGTCCGGAGCGATGACCAACTCTATTAATGAAATTCCGAACACGAAAGCAATGTTTGTGATTGGTTCCAATCCGACAGAAGCACATCCCGTCATTGGGACGAAAATGAAGCAAGCTCTGGCTAAAGGCTCGAAGCTGATTGTAGTCGATCCACGGTACACTAATATTGCTGCAAGCGCTGATGTTTGGCTAAGGCTCCGCTCAGGAACTGACATTGCTCTGATTAACGGGATTATGAATATTATTCTCGCCAACGGGTGGGAAGATAACGCGTTCATTGAAGCACGAACGGAAGGCTTTGAAGAAACGCGCAAAACTATCGAAAAATATACTCCTGAGCTAGTTAGTAAGATAACGGGAGTTCCTGTGGCGCAGCTCGAGGAAGCAGCTAGACTTTATGCCACTGCTGAACGAGCAGAGATTTTCTATACTTTAGGAATCACAGAACACGTTTGTGGTACGGACAACGTGAAGAGTCTGGCGAACTTAGCCATGCTGACAGGTAATTTAGGTAAAGAGAGTTCGGGTGTGAACCCGATGCGCGGGCAAAATAATGTTCAGGGTGCTTGCGATATGGGTGCCTTGCCTAACGTTTACCCTGGTTACCAACAAGTCGCCAACCCCGAGATGCAGGCAAAATTCGAGGCAGCCTGGGGAGTTCCGCTCAGCCCCAAGAATGGATTTACGATTCCAGATATGTTTGCAGCAGCGACGAGTAAAAATTTGCGGGCCTTGTATTGTATGGGCGAAGATCCTGTTATTACGGATGCGGATGCGAACCATGTGCGCAAAGGCCTTCTGGCCCTTGATTTCCTGGTTGTTCAAGAAATCTTTATGTCTGAAACAGCTAAATTGGCGGATGTCGTCTTACCTGGAGCTAGTTATGCTGAAAAAACAGGTACCTTCTCCAATACTGAGCGGCGAGTGCAAATGGTTAATCAGGCTATTAAACCACTCGGTAATGCCAGGACAGATGGGGATATCATATGTGATTTGGCAACTCGTATGGGTTACCCTTTCGTGTATCAATCTTCAGAAGAAGTAATGCAGGAAATTGCTAAGCTTACTCCTATATTCGGGGGGATAACTCATGCCCGTCTAGGAACGCAAGGGTTGCAGTGGCCAGTACCTACTGCGGAACACCCCGGTACCAAGTTCCTGCATGAAGGGAAATTTAGCCGAGGTTTAGGACAGTTTGTGGCGATCGACAATCAGTTACCTGCTGAATTACCGGATGAGGAGTATCCTTTCTTACTCAATACTGGACGTAAACTTTCTCATTACAACGTTTTCACCCAACACTCTCCATCGTTAGAAATTCATTCACCAGAAGAGTTAGCGGAGATTAATCCGGCGGATGCCAAAAGGCTGGGACTTGAGGTAAATGAAGTTGTTAAGGTGTCATCCCGTCGTGGTGAAGTTAATACTAAAATCAAGATCACAGAACGGGTGCCCGCTGGTATGGTCTTTATGACCTTCCACTATTTTGATGCTGCAACCAACGAACTTACCAATGGAGCCTATGATAAAGTCACTAAAACGTATGAATATAAAGTGTGTGGCGTTAAGATTTCTAAAATTAGTTAAGTTGATTGTGGTTATTTAAAAAATAGATGGGCCTTTTGGAGGCCCATCTATTTTTTTATACTATAAGAAAGTATAAGTTTTCAGGGTGGGCCCCTATACGTGCGAAATCGCACTTATAGAAGCATGAAAGACAAGTATTTTCAT
>OMOF01000334.1:0-10771 GCA_900290375.1 Candidatus Desulfosporosinus infrequens | reverse complement strand
CACCGCCGAGGTTTTTCTTAAAATCGACGAGAGAAGCGCGGACGAGGAAGCACAAGAACAGTTCCCTCGCTTCCTCTTTTACGGCGTGACAAAAAAGTATGGTTATGGTACATTTAAGATCATATAGTTTGTACTCTAATTATGTTGAAGGATTGATGGGTCATGAAACAAGAAGTGATTATGTATACCTTACCTCTTTGTCCGTACTGTGCACGTGCTAAACGGTTCCTAAAGGGTAAAGGGATTTTGTTCACAGAAAAAAATATTCTGGTTCCTAAGAACTTAAAAGAAATGAGAAAAGTGACCGCTGCGCTCGGAGTCCCCATAACCATTGTGAGGGAACGGATTCTGACCCGCTTCTCGTTAACTGAATACGAGGAGGTTTTCAAAAATCAATAACTCACTCCACGATGCAGGAGAACAACTTCCGAAGTTAAAGGCCACCGGAATTTTACTGGCAGGCGGGAAAAACTCGCGGATGAAAAAAAATAAGGCCTTCCTCGAACTGGAAGGCCAACCCTTGGTGGAACGGAGTTTAAACGTTTTACACGCGGTGTTTGCGGAAGTTTTGATCAGTAGCAATAACCCTGAACTATATGACAAGTACGATGTGCCGATCATACAAGACGAAAGTCTCAATCGGGGTCCTTTAGAAGGGCTTTATCAGGGTCTAAAAGCGGCGACTTATGATGAAGTCTTTTTTGTTGCGTGTGATATGCCGTTTTTGGAAGCAAACCTTATCCGTCTGCTTGCCAAATGGGCCCCTGAGTATGATATAGTCGTTCCACGACTACAATCTGGTACACATCCGTTACATGCCTTTTACAATCGTCGGTGTCTTCCTGCAATTAAAAGAAGTATCGAGACAGGTCGTCTCAAAGTCGGCGATTTATGCCAAACTTGTTCCGTGAAGTATGTGGAAGAAACGGAACTACAGGCCTTTGGTGATTTGAGTAGAGTTTTTTGTAATGTTAATACGCCGAATGAATGGTCGGCGATAGTTAAGGGCTAATCCGTTCAGGGCACGTATAGATATTGAGGCGTTGTTCCCTTGCGAACCCGACCACCGTTATATTCAAAGCGGTCGCCTGAGAAAGGGCGAGATCGGTTGGTGCTCCCCGAGCAATGAGGATAGGAACCTTCATTTTAGCAACTTTGAGCAAAATTTCCGAGGAAACTCGGCCACTAAAAAAAATTACATGATTTTCAAGATTTAACTTAGTGCGAAAAGCACTTCCGCTCAGCTTATCAAAGACATTGTGTCTGCCAATATCATAACTCGTCAGGAGTGCTTGGCCTTGAAAGCCAACCCCTCCACTATGGACGCCTCCGGTAGCTTGAAAGAGGGGGAGATGGGACTCGAGAAATTTAACATAAGTATAGGCTTCAGGCAGTGAAATGCTAAGGGTTGAGGAGAGCGGTTTAACCATGAGAGCGTCGTTGGCGAAACAAAAGGAGGCTCTACTTTTACCACAACAGGCTGAAACAAAGCGTTTGCTCATAAGTTCCTTTTGCAAAAGACAGGGTTTACCTTCGACCCAAACCAAGTGATCAATGGGATCGTGGCGAATTTCATACACATCCTCAGGGAAACGGATAAATCCTTCATTGAGTAAAAAACCAAAGACGAGTTCTTCAGTTTGGGACAGAGAGCACAAAAGTGTGGCAATCTCCTCCCCATTGTAATGTATGGTTAACGGAACTTCTCGAACCACCGTGTCTTCTACACATTCGAGCAGTGGCCCCTTGGCTTTAAGTATAGTATGGGTAACTGTTTCGTTTGGCATGTCAACCTCCTCGGAGCTTTCGTTTGTTCTAGTTTATAATAGTTTCCAGAAAAACTGAATAGTATATAATAAAAAGAAAAATGTATTATTTTGTAGAAAAGAAATGAAGTTTAGAAAGAGGCATCGCAATGCAGGATCAATTTCAAAGACAGATCGACTATCTCAGAATCTCGGTGACAGACCGTTGTAATCTTCGCTGTAAATATTGTATGCCTGCTGAGGGTGTTCAGTTGATGCCGCATGAATCCATTCTTTCTTTTGAAGAAATACTTCGGCTTATGAAGATCAGTATCCAATTAGGGTTTCGTCGATTTCGAATTACTGGGGGAGAGCCTTTAGTCAGGAAAGGGGTTTTAAACTTCGTGCGAGAGGGGGCTCTGCTGCCAGGGGTTGAAGATCTTATGCTTACAACTAACGGCATGTTACTCCCCGAAATGGCCTTCGATTTAAAAACTGCAGGTGTGCAGCGAGTGAACATCAGCTTGGATACCCTGGATCCCAAGAAATTTCAGGAGAATACCCGTGGCGGTGATGTGGCACGCGTTATTCAGGGAATATTTCGTTCGCTAGAAGCTGGTTTAAATCCAGTTAAAATAAATGTTGTGGTTGTACGTGGGTTTAATACGAAAGAGTTGCCCAGCTTTTTGGCCTTGGCAAGGCAATATCCGCTCCACGTCCGTTTCATAGAGCTTATGCCGATTGGAGTTAGCTCAGAGCATCGGACTGATTTTGTTCCCATTAGCGAAATGAAAGACCTTTTAGGGATTCAAGAGCATGTGTCAACACTCGGTATCCGTGGTGGAGGGCCTGCAGAGTATTTTCGTCCAAGTGGTTTTAAAGGAAGCATTGGTTTTATCAGCGCAATGAGCCGTCATTTTTGCAATACGTGCAACCGTGTTCGCTTGACGGCAGATGGAAAACTAAGGCCGTGTTTACATAGTAAACATGAAGTGGATTTGCGTGAAGCTTTGCGCAAGGGAAGTTCGGATTTAGAGATTCTGGAGCTATTTGCCCAAGCAGTTTGGCATAAACCAGCAGAGCATCATATGAATGACGAAGCACTGCAAGGTTTACGCGTCATGTCGCAGATCGGAGGATAAAGAATGACAGAATTAACGCATTTTGATGAAGATGGTCGCGCTCGTATGGTGGATATAAGTGATAAGGTTGAAACGGCTCGAGTTGCGGTGGCACGCGGTAAAATACTGATGCAACCGGATACCTTGGAACGCATTCGCTTAGGACTAATCGCTAAAGGAGACGTATTGGCGGTGGCTCAAGTTGCGGGGATCATGGCGGCCAAACAGACTTCTCAGTTAATCCCTATGTGTCATCCCTTAGCGATCACAGGAGCTAAACTTACGTTTAAACTGGTGGATCCTGGTGAGGTAGATATTGAAGCTGTCGTAAAGGTCACGGGAAAAACGGGGATTGAGATGGAAGCACTGACAGCGGTCAGTGTCGCCGCCTTAACTATTTACGATATGTGTAAAGCAATGGATAAAACAATGACCATTGGAGATATTTATCTGGCTGAGAAGCTTGGAGGAAAAAGCGGCCATTTTGTACGATGACTCACCGCAGACAAAATCATAATAAGGATGAAAGCGAGGACTTATATAATGGGTAAAATAATCGCCGTATGTACGAGTGAAAAGAAAGGGGTGCGTAAAAAGAATGTCGGCGAAGGGATACTGAAAGTAAACTTTGGTCTTGAAGGAGATGCGCACGGCGGAGATTGGCACCGTATGGTGAGCTTGCTGGCAATGGAGAGCATCAAGACCATGCAGGACAAAGGTTTGAATGTCGGACCTGGGGACTTTGCGGAGAACTTGACGACAGAAGGACTTGAATTATATACTCTTCCCCTTGGGACAAAGCTAAAAATAGGGGAAACAAGTATCGGGGAGGTCACTCAAATAGGTAAGGAATGTCATACGAAATGTGCAATTTTCTATCAGGCTGGGGATTGTGTTATGCCTAAAGAAGGAATTTTTATTCGGCTGTTAGAAGGCGGTGCAGTTCGCGTCGGGGACAATATCGAGGTGATGGTCTAATGCTGCGAGTGGGGGTCATTACGGCTAGTGACAAGGGGTCATGTGGAGAACGGGAGGATCTCTCTGGGCCAACTCTTGCCAAACTTGTACAGGAAATCGGTGGGGAGGTCGTTGAGTATGTAGTACTCCCGGACGACAAAACATTACTTGCGGAAAAAATGCGTCAATGGGCAGATGAACTTGGCCTAGACTTGATATTGACAACCGGCGGTACAGGATTTTCACTGCGGGATGTTACGCCTGAGGCCACGCTCCTTGTGGCAGATCGATTGGTGCCGGGTATCGCTGAAGTGATGCGGATGGAGAGTTTAAAGGTGACGCCTAAGGCCATGCTTAGCCGAGCTGTGGCAGTCCTGAGAAAACAAACGCTTATTATCAATATGCCGGGTAGTCCTAAAGCGGTTCGTGAATGTTTTGCTGCGATTGCCCCTGCCATTCCCCATGGAATCCAAATCCTCAAAGGGGAAGCTAGCGAATGTGCACAACCAGATGTCAGTTAACAGAGGCCAGAGATCAGAAAGGGAATACCCCGATCTGACCTCTGGCCTCTGACTTCTGACTTCCCCGTTAAGGCATACCTCTTAAACGTGCATTAGCTTGTCACGTCTGTCCAAATTTTCGCGTATAATATGTTAGACATAGGGGCTTGAGAGGTGATAATGTGAAAGCCATTGCGTTTGTCGATTACGAAAACATCTGGACAGGGTTATTAGAGAGGGGTTATGAATTAAGGCCGGAGCAATTGGAAGGGTATCTGCAATATTATGCAGCACGTAACAAGGTGGATATCTTGGCGATCTATCTTTACGCCAACTTTGACCGGGAAGAGTTCTGGCGGACACAAACAACATTTCAAAAGACGAATGTTTTTACACGACACGTCTTTGGAAAAAACAATTATGCTAGTACGGAACTCCGTCATAATGCCGCGGATTTGGAATTAATGCTGGAAGCCCAAGAAATATTGCTGACACGAACGTCTACCTTTGACTCGTTTTTGTTGCTTACAGGGGATGGAGACTTTCTTTCCTTTGTGAGAAAGGTTCGAGCCTGGGGGAAAGAAGTAAAGGTTATTGGTGTAACAGGCAGTGTGCATCATGCCCTGCAACCATACAGTGAGGGAGAAGATATTTTACAGTGGCTCCTCCAGGAAAAACCCGAAACAGAGTATTGTGCAGAGCAGGATTTGGAAAAAGGGATTCACATCCTCGGAAACCTTCAAATCCGCTTGCCCTACGTTGCGTCGACGAGAGCTAGAGCTGCCTTGACAGAGCTACTGGGACGATCCGTTTCGCAAGTAAAAGAGTTCATTCGATACTCAATAAAAGAAAATATTCTCATTGAGCGGGAACATCCAGATTCAAATCTAAAAATTGGAAAAACGAAAATATATCTCCTTAATCTAGAGAATACCAAAGTTTGCGAAGCGTTAGGAGTCCTGCGCGAGGAAGTTTCTCAGCGTCAACTTAAATTGATTTTAGAGATATAACCATGCATAAAAGGTCGGAAATCGGGCAACTATAGTGTTTAGAGGATCTGGCAACCTGCTTAGAGGGGGGCCTTGAAACTATAAATTATAGCTAATTGCCTGAAATAATGAGAAAAGAGATGATAGTTAAGTATAAATAGGATATATGATCGTTTTTGGATATTTTGGGGGGTTGCTTTCCGGCGGTCCCTTGCATATTATTATAGATATATTGTTAGCACTCAATAAGGTTGAGTGCTAACAAATATTAAATAAAACATTAATAAACATTAAGGAGGGACTTTTCTTCATGAACATTAAACCTCTCGCTGACCGGGTGATCATTAAAGCACTCCCGATGGAAGAAAAAACTAAGAGCGGAATCATTATGCCAGATACCGCTAAGGAAAAGCCACAAGAAGGCGAAGTTATTGCTGTAGGTCCTGGTAAAATGGAAAAGGGTGTTCGTGTAGCGCTTGATGTTAAAGCGAACGACCGCGTGATTTATTCTAAATATGCTGGTACTGAAGTCAAGTATGATGGGGAAGAATACTTAATCCTGAAAGAGGCAGATATCTTAGCTATTATTGGCTAGACCTATAAGACTTAAATTTAAGGAGTGGAAATACGTTGGCAAAACAAATTATTTTTAATCAAGATGCTCGTCATGCTTTAGAACGCGGTGTTAATGCGCTGGCTGAGGCCGTACGTGTAACATTAGGACCTAAAGGCCGAAATGTAGTCCTTGACAAAAAGTTCGGATCTCCTCTGATCACCAATGATGGAGTAACGATTGCTCGAGACATCGAATTGGAAGATCCATTTGAGAATATGGGAGCGCAACTCGTTAAGGAAGTGGCCACTAAAACGAATGATGTGGCTGGAGACGGCACGACGACTGCTACAGTTCTAGCACAAGCTATCATTCGCGAAGGGCTTAAGAACGTTGCTGCCGGTGCCAATCCGATGGGAATTAAACGTGGGATTGAGCAAGCAGTTGAAGCTGTAGTTGCAGATATCAAAGCCAATGCAAAACTCGTTGAAACAAGTGAAGCCATTGCTCAAGTAGCCTCGATCTCTGCCAGCGACAAAAACATCGGTGCCCTGATTGCTGAGGCTATGGAGAAAGTCGGCAAGGACGGCGTCATCACCGTTGAAGAAGCAAAAGGTATGACAACTGAACTTGAAGTGGTTGAAGGAATGCAATTCGACCGTGGCTACATTTCACCTTATATGATTACCGACACGGAAAAAATGGAAGCAATACTTAATGATCCTTTCATACTGATCACCGACAAGAAAATTAGTGCGATTCAAGACGTTTTACCGGTACTGGAAAAAGTAGTCCAAGCGGGTCGTCAATTGATGATCATTGCTGAAGACATCGATGGGGAAGCTTTGGCAACACTCGTAGTCAATAAACTGCGCGGTACGTTTGTCTGTGTTGGGGTTAAAGCACCTGGCTTTGGTGATCGTCGCAAAGCTATGCTGGAAGATATTTCTGTACTGACGGGTGGAACGGTTATCACTGAAGATCTCGGCTTAAAGCTAGAAAATACAACTATAGAAATGCTCGGGCGTGCCCGTCAAGTTCGTGTAACTAAAGAGGAAACTACGCTTATTGAAGGATCTGGGGATACAGAAAATATTAAGAAACGTATCGAAGCCCTGAAGAGACAAGTCGAAGAAACCACTTCTGACTTTGATCGTGAAAAACTCCAAGAACGTTTGGCTAAATTAGCTGGCGGTGTTGCAGTAATTCAAGTCGGTGCAGCAACCGAAACCGAGATGAAGGAGAAGAAACTCCGGATTGAGGATGCTTTGGCTGCTACACGTGCTGCTGTCGAAGAAGGAATCGTGTCTGGTGGTGGAACAACTTTGATTGATGCCATCGGTGCCTTGAATGCCCTTAAATTGACTGGAGATGAGGCAACTGGCGTAAATATTATTCGCCGTGCACTCGAAGAGCCCCTTCGTCAAATTGCCAACAACGCTGGCCATGAAGGCTCTGTTGTTGTTGAAAAAGTTCATAACTCAGCAAGAGGTACCGGCTTCAACGCCTTAACTGAGGTGTACGAGGACATGATCGCAGCTGGTATCGTTGACCCAGCTAAAGTGACACGTTCGGCTCTGCAAAATGCAGCTTCTATTGCAGCTATGTTGCTGACCACCGAGTGCCTGATCTCCGACATTCCGTCGAAGGATGGCGGAGCTCCTGGCATGGGCGGTATGGGTGGTATGGGCGGCATGGGCGGCATGATGTAATATTGCCCTGAGACCGTTGGTATCACTGGGCTCGGGATTGAACAACCCCTCTCTGACCATATTTTGACCACATTTAATTTTAAAAACTAGAGGCTTCTCATTAATTCACTGAATTTTTGGGAAGCCTCTTTTTTCATTGTCTTTGTTACGTGCAAATAAACTCGTCTAGTTATTTCGTCATCGGCGTGCCCAAGTCTCTCCATGATCTCTTCGAGTCCCACTTTTGCCTCAGCTAATAACGATGTATGGGTATGTCTCAGAGAGTGTGGTGTAAGAGCTACATCTAGCTTTGCAAGTTTAAGCAGTCTAGCCATTCGGTTCTCAATCTTTTTTATATACACCGGATATCCGTGGTTCTTGTCAGTCATGGCGAAAATAAAATCTTTATCGTGGTACGTGTTCCTGTGTTCCATTTTGACCACATTTTGCCGCGCTCGATGATTTTCTAATTCAGACAATACAACGGCATCCACATCAATTGTTCTTATGGAACTCTTTGTTTTAGGGGGAAGCAATAGGTAATTATTTATGTTATTTGTTGGGTTATAATAAGTCTTGGTAATGTATACATCTTGCCCCTGCAACAACTTCTAGCAAAGATGAAGAATAAAGATTATTGACTGACTAAACGCTCTATGATATTATACCTAATATAGAGCATTAACTGACTAGACACTCCATAATGATATGTTGGTAACACAGCTTAAAGAAAGAAGGAGAAGCATGGCTAGACCGAGAAGCGAAGACAAAAGAAGTGCGATCATGTCGGCAGCGATTCACGTAATCGCCTCTCAGGGGTTGGGCGCACCGACGGCAACTATCGCGAAGGAGGCAGGAGTCTCTAATGGATCATTATTCAACTACTTCGAGACTAAGGCCGACTTGTTGAACCAGCTCTACATAGAACTCAAAGCAGATATGGCTGCGGCTGCCTTAGACGAACTACCGTCCGAGAGCAACATCCGCAAGCAGATGCTCCATGTGTGGTCCCACTGGCTGCTTTGGGCGACGTCCTGCCCCGAGAAGCGCCGGGCGCTCGTGCATCTCGGCGTATCGGACGATATCACCTCGGATAGCCGTCAGACTGGGAGAGACGCGCTCGCCGGCATCACAAAACTTCTGGAGCGAAGCCGCGAGAACGGACCGATGCGCAATGCCCCACTAGGGTTCATTGTTTCCATGGTGGACGCCCTGGCTGACGCGACGATCGACTACATGATCAATGATCCAGCCAACGCTGACAAGCATTGCATGGTAGCGTTCAACGCCATCTGGCGAATGATCGTCTAACTCTTGTTTTATTAATAACTGACAAATAGAACAACTCAAGGAGGTAATAATGTTGAAGACTATTTCCGAAAGCCTTTCGCATCTTGACATTCGAACTTACCAAGTACAGTATGGGAGGGCATCGATATGGCTCGTGTTCTAGCCACTGGAGGCCCTGGGTTCCTAGGCACCCGTTGAAAAGGCAATCAGTAACCGGAAAAGCTGTTTTATTAACCCAACAATTCAGCATGGCTACCAAATGATTAGGTATGATTTTGATGATATGCGTCATGGTCAGTGATTTTGCTTACCCTGTATCGCGTTGATCTGAACACCGATGTGGGTTGGCAACGCAGACAAACATTGCATGGTGACGTTGGATGCTCTCTGGCGAAATGGTCACCTGATTATTTTGTTCATTAAAGACTGACTAGTCGAACATATTTAGAGAGTTAAAAATGTTGAAGATTGTTTTGAAAAACCCTTTAGATCGTAAGAAGTACATCATTAGCCCCAATCGCCCCAAGGAATCCAAGTAATGTCACCAAATTTTACGGAAATCAGCGGTTTTAACCTGCAGTGTGGCACGGTAATACAGGATATAGCTTCAAATGCCAGTGTTTAAGAAAAATCAATTATTAATTCATCGATAAAATCGATAAAAAGGAGAGCAAATTATGTTATATCGCGAAATGGGTAAAACTGGGGATAAGGTTTCTGTTTTGGGGTTTGGTTGCATGCGGTTTCCGCAGAAAGACCATAAGATTGATGAAGAACGAACTGAAAAGCAGATTATCTCTGCCATCCAGCAAGGAGTTAATTATTTTGATACCGCTTATATGTATCCTAATAGCGAAGCGGTTTTAGGCAGAATTTTGGCAAAAGGGTATCGTGACAAGGTGATGATTGCAACAAAACTGCCGCCCTTTCAGGTTCATAGCTATAAAGATATGGAAAACATTCTAGATACTGAATTAACAAGGCTACAAACAGACCATATCGATTATTATCTAATGCATGGTCTATTTGGTATGAAAGGCTGGCAAGAACTTAAACAATTAGGCGTGATAGAATTTCTTGATAAAGCTAAAAAAAGCGGTAAAATAAGGCATATCGGTTTTTCATATCATGGGGATAAATTTCAGTTCAAACAGATCATCGACGACTATCCTTGGGAATTTTGCCAGATACAATACAATTACATGGATGAAAATCATCAGGCAGGCCTGGAAGGTCTTGAATATGCCGCTGCAAAAGGGCTTGGTATCTCGATAATGGAACCGCTAAGAGGTGGAATGTTAGCAAGAATAAATTCTAATTTTGAAGCGGGGTTGAATCACTCTGAACAAAAAAGAACACCAGCTGAATGGGCTTTACGATTTGTGTGGAATCATCCAGGGGTGTCAGTAGTTTTATCAGGCATGAACGAGGAATCGCAAATTGAAGAAAATATTAGAATTGCAAATGATGCAAAAGCTAATTCTCTTTCAAATAGTGAAATTCAATTTATTCGCGATACCAAAAAAGCACTTAGTGAAAAGTTTAAAATTGGCTGTACTGGCTGTGGATACTGTTTGCCTTGTCCAATGGGAGTTAATATACCAATGTGTTTTGCATTGTATAATGACAGATATGTTTATGATAATAAATCATCCATGAAACATAGTTATTTATTCCAGCTTTCAGGTGCTGATGGTGGCGGCAAGGGTTCACATGCTTCACTTTGCAAAAAATGTGGTAAATGCGAAACGCACTGTCCGCAACATATTGAAATTAGAAATAATTTAAAAGCGGTATCGAAAGAAATGGAAAGTTTTTATTTTAAGCCTTTTGTCGCAATGGTCCGTGGATATATATCATTGAGGAGGTTATTGAAAGTATGATATTTTATACTAGTTGTTAAGGGGAAACTTATGGTTCAGTTG
>OMOF01000640.1 GCA_900290375.1 Candidatus Desulfosporosinus infrequens | reverse complement strand
GATTCATTCAAGTATAAAGACTTCAATGAGGCAGTTTGTAATGGAGTAAATAAGGACACCTTGAAAAGATTAATTCATGAAAATATAAAGAAAGGTTTTGATGCTGAATCAAGACTAAGATTTCAACTAATGAGGAAACGATAATGGCAACATATGATTTCGCTTGTGACAACTGTAAAATAATCAATGAAATTAAACTCACCTTTGATGAACATTCCAAACAGAAAAATTCTATTGTTTGTCAAAAATGTGGTTCATTGATGTATCAAGTAGTAGCACCTTTACGTTTTACTTTGAAAGGTGAAGGATGGTTTGGTAAAAGTAGTGATGCAATTGGGCATCCTTACGCAATAACACAAAGGGAGTTAAATAAAAATTTAGATTTGGAGAACAAAATAGAAGATATCGCAGGTAATTATAATGACAAATCCAATCCAGAAGAATAAAGGACAACAAATGAAACTTAATTACAAGTCTAATCATCCACCTATTAATTACAAATTAGGTATGGACTATACAAAAAATCTTTTAAATTCAAAAGACTGTGAAGAATGTGAAGGTGGTTCTGCTGAAGCAGCAGCTTTTAAAGAAAAGATATGGTCTGTACAACTTCAAGGAAAACAAATTCTTATCAGTGGTGATATCAAAGAAGATTTAATTGAAAAAGCAGTAATACAAATTCTAAACTTCAATGATATTGATGATGATAATCGCCTAGAAGCAGCAGAAAGACAACCTATTAAAATCTTTATCAATTCTTCTGGTGGATTACTAGATGAAACATTCTCTCTAATCTCTGCAATTGAAACCTCTGTTACTCCTGTAGTAACTATCGCACTAGGTAAAGCATATTCTGCTGGTTTCCTAATTCTACTTGCTGGTCATGCTCGTTATGCTCAAAGATATTCAACACTTATGTATCATCAAGGAAGTGCTGGTGTTGTTGGTGAGTTTAATAAAATGATTGAATATGCAAAGCATTGGGAAAACTGCCAAAATCTCATGGAAGAATATGTATTACGTCAAACAAAAATCAAAAAGAAAAAACTAGAACAAATTTTTCAACACAAACAAGATTGGTATATG
>OMOF01000266.1:2870-5190 GCA_900290375.1 Candidatus Desulfosporosinus infrequens | reverse complement strand
TAGAAACGTGTCGCACTACCTGGTACTTCCCGCAATTTGTCGAATGACAATTCAAAAGAATCCTTGGAAGCCAGTATAATCGTAATCGTCAAACCGAACGTATCTAGAAATGGAGCACTCCCTTTGAGATAATACTTTGTGGATGCTCTGACAGAACGAAACAAAAAAGAGCCCCAAGAAAGGCTCAGTTCTGGTTAACTATTCTTTTTCTGAGATTTACAGTTTTCAGGGAGTTTATCGGACCAGGGTAAGAGATCTTGCAAGAAGTCCTTACTTGTTCCCGTATAGTGTTTGGGGATTGTCTCTAATATATGAACAATATATTCATAAGGTTTCAATCCATTGGCTTTGGCACTTTCGGTGATCGAATAGATGATCGCACTAGCCTTCGCCCCATTGGGTGTATTGCAGAACTCCCAGTTTTTACGGCCTGTAGCAAAAATGCGTATGGATCGTTCTGCGGCTGAATTATCGATAGAAATGCTACCATCCAGAAGATACCGTTCGAGATAATCTTGTTGGTTCAAGGAATAGTTAATGGCCTTACCAATCATTGAGCCAGAGTCAATGGTTCCGGTCATCGATTTTAGCCATTCAAAATAAGCATCAAGAATCGGCTTACTTTGTTTCAACCGTTCTTCATACCGTTTTTCAGTCGATTTATCCTTTAATAGAGCTTCAATCTTATAGAGTAAAGCAATGCGCTTCAGGGCTTCATCCGCTGTCGTCCCTTTTCGACCCTCTTGGGGGACGCTCTTCAAGCATTCGTCATATTTCCTCCGGGCATGAGCCATGCATCCAGAAATCACGACGTCTTCAGGAAGACTGCGATAAGCCTGATACCCATCGGTCGTCAGATTTCCGCTATACCCTGACAGAAACTCCTTGGGATGATAGCCACCCCGTGTTGTTTGGTAGTTGAATAAGATGACTGGAGGCACATCGCAAAGCTCTCCAGAACGGTAGATCCACATCCAACTTTCAGAGGTCGCCTTGCGGTTCTCTTCATGTAAAACTTGAACCCGAGTTTCATCGGCATGAAGGGTATTGCAGGAAAGTAAATGAGTTTTCATCTCATCATATAGTAAGGATAGATATTCCTCGCTGCATCGGATCATCCAGTTAGCCATCGTCTGTCTAGAAAGATTCACACCATAACGCTGAAACTCACTCTCGTGACGAGCCAAGGGGACAGAGTTAACATACTTCCCATTCATAATAGCCGCCACGATAGACGGAGTAGCAATGCTACCACGAAGCAACGATGGATCTTTTTTAGCACGAAGAATGTTCCCGCAGCTACTGTCTTCACACCCATAGACGGATACGACATGCTCTTCTCGTTCAAAATGAGCAGGCACAAAGCGCAGATAACTTGTTTTTTCTTCGGTGATGACTTTCAAAGCTTTTCCGCAGTGACAGACACATTCTTCAGCAGAAAGTTTATGTTCGATACGCACCACAGGGAAATCCGCTAGATCTGTTTCGCGTTTCCCTTTTTGCTTCTTACGCTTAAATGGCTTAGGAACGACGTCCTCATATTGAGGTTCGGCCGCAGAACTATCCGCTGTAGCCTCAGCTTCATTAAAACACAGAGAGATTTGCTCACATCCTTCGGGGCTTTGATCCTTTTCACTGGAAGAACCAAAACGACGATGGTTAGAGAGCGCAATCTGCTGAGTTAAGTAATCCAATTGAGTACTCATTTTCTTATTGTTCTCCATGAGAAGCTTGCATAAAGAAAGGAGTTCTTCTTTGGAACAGTCATTCAATTTTTCTTCGGTAAAGGGGATATTATTTATTGTTTTCATGAATAAATAATAGCATATTTCGAGCAAAAACTCCACAAAAACACACGATGAAAATGCCGAAAAAAGCCCATTCTATGCGGGATTATCGGCATATCGTCTTTCCGTTTTTCATTAGACCACGATACTTGGGTGACGCTCTTTAAAGGCACTTTTTTGTTCAATAGAAAGTCCCTCTAACAGCCAACGTAATTCTTTAACGGACACTTGTTGGACCTCGTTTGCCTTCATGGGCCAACGGAAATTCCCTTTATCTAAGCGTTTCATGAAAAGCCAAAAACCAGATCCATCCCACTGGAGTATCTTGATGAGACTTTGACTACGATTGCAAAAGACAAACATGGCTCTGGAATAGGGATCTAACTTGAATTGAAGTTTCACAATAATGGCTAATCCATTAATACTTCGTCTCAAGTCAGTGACCCCACATGCCAGATGTACCTGAGAACCTAAAGTAAAGTCAAGCATAGATCGTCAGAATTTCTAAAACATTACGTAGTGTATCAGGGTTG
>OMOF01000266.1:0-2860 GCA_900290375.1 Candidatus Desulfosporosinus infrequens | reverse complement strand
GGGTTCAGTGGTATTCTAACTTGAGTGATCGGGACAAACTCATGGTTATAGCAGCTATCCGATTCGAGGGATTCTTTGTTCAATTTATTGATCCAGTAATGCAAACTTGAAAGGGTGATCTTGTTTTGCAGACACCAGGTCTGAGCGTTCAGCCCACTATTTCGATAATCACAAATACGTTCTTGCCATAGTTCGCGTTTCAATTCTCTAGTCATAAATACCTCCAAAACTTAATTTGAAGGTATTATCTCATGCCGATGAAATGGTTTGTAGATACAGTCGGTTTGACGCTTACGAAGACATAATATGCTCCAGATATAAGATATCTATATTTGCTTTTCAGCTTAATTTTAGGAGCAAGCAACGTCCCAATTTCAGGGAATTCTAATAAACCCTCAATTTTTGAAACAATTTCTTTGACAGTTTTCTGAGCGGCGTCTGGATTATCCAGTGCAATATAGTCTTTTATTTCTTGTAAGTCAGCAGCTACTACCGGATTGACTCTGATTTTTACAACCATACTTAAACTTCCAGGCTGCCTTTCAATTCATCCAGCGACAGCCACTCATCACCTGATTTAATGGCTTCTTCGGCTTCAGATAACTTAGATAGAAGAGATAACACGCTTTGCTGTCTTTCGTATTCCTGAATATCTACAAGAACATATCTTCCTCTGCCGTTTTTAGTTAGAAAAACAGGATCGCCGTTCTGACAATCGCGTAAAACTTCATTATAGTTGCGCAAATCTGATATAGGTTTGATATTTGGCATATCATTCACCTCCAATAATTATTATACTATTATTTTTCAAAAAATGCTCGCCTTGTTTCGCGACTCTACTCGCGTAACGTCTCCCGATGGTCGCCGTTACGGCAGGTACCTGGGCCCTTTCTTTTCTTTAATAATTCGACATTTTATACGACACAGGGACGCGGCATAGGGACTATAAGGACAATTACAAAGAATCCCTGGAAGCCAGTATAATCAGGCATTTCCAGGGATTCTTGAATGTTCCTCGATGCAAGTTGTGTGACATTCATCCTTACGTCAATTTAATTGAAGGACTATTTATAACATGGTATAATATACCAAGATGATAAAAGTTGAGGAGAGGAAGTTATGAGTCCTACAGTACTTCGGTTGGGAGCATATAGATTCTTTTTCTATTCGCGTGAGGAATCCAAGCCCCATGTTCATGTAGAAGAAGGAAATAATACAGCGAAATTCTGGATTGAACCGGTTGAGTTAGCTGAAAGCCATGGTTTTACTACTCGGAAGTTACATAAGATTGAACAACTAGTTGAAGACAATGTAGACTTGATTTTAAAAGAATGGAGAGGGTTCCATGCTTAGTAGTACTTTGAAAGACCACTTTAGTCGTCCAAGTGAACCGACCAGCATAAAGAAAGTAAAGATGGAATCAAACATGGTAATTATTTTTCTCTCCGACGGACGTATAGTTTATACTCCGCTCGACTGGTTTCCCGTTTTACGCTCCGCCAACCCTATACAACGTGAGAAATTTAGAATATCCCCAAGAGGAATTCACTGGGATGAGCTAGATGAAGATATTCCGATTGAAACCTTTTTGGATGATTATAGATAAGATCTAGTGCAGAACCCCTTAAACAAATAAGCCATTTTGAAAAATAGTGCTGGTAAACCAAAATTCTCTTTTGTATAATAAAGTGAGAAAGAATGCAAAATGTTACTGACGCCGTTTATCATCCGAAGATTGACGACGTAAGGTGTCTGGCGGTAGACAGATAAGCTGACCAAAAGGGTAAATGAATATCAGTCAGTCAGTCGGTGTCACCGGATCGGTAAAAGCGTGCTCGGGCAAGGGATCTCCCGCACGGTCGACCCTGACCCCAATGTCATCAGGCTATGGTGCCAACGTTCCGGACAGGTTCCAGGTACCTCTCTTTTCTTCGATAATTCGACATTAACCCGAGTGGATAAAGCTGACAATTATTAAGAAACCTTGGAGGCCAATTTTATCAGGCATTCCAGGGTTTCTTAAATGTTACACAAAGAACTTGTGTAACATTCAATATATTGGTGGGTTGATCGTGAATGTATGGCTTTATCTCTAAACAGATTAATGGTATTATATGGTTGGGTAGATTATGATATTGGAAGAGTGTATCAAAGAGAAGTAGTGGGAGAGGTGGACTTAATGCCTGAAATTAGCTTGTTCTATGGAATAAGAATAACAATGAATTGGAACGATCATGTACCTCCCCATTTTCACGCAGAATACAATGGAGATATGGCCCTAATTGATATTATAAATGGAAGTGTTCTACAAGGTTGGCTTTCAAAAAGACAACTGAAGTTGGTTTTGGCTTGGTCCGAAATTCATAAAGATGAGTTAATGCAGAATTGGGAGCTAGCAAGATCACATGAGTCATTAAATCGAATTCTACCCTTAGTTTAAGGAGGTATGGTCATGGAATATTATCCTGAAATTATTCAAGTGATTCCAACAGAAGATTATAAAGTCTACATTTATTTTGATGATGGACGTGTAAAGTTATTCGATGCCAGCGATTTGATTGAACATGGTGTATTTAGGCAGTTAAAAGAAAAGAAGGTATTTACTAAGACCTGTAAAGTTTTGAACAAAACATTAGCCTGGGATATTAACGAAAATTATAGTCAGTATGACTGTTTAGACCTTGATCCATTGGAATTATACAGATCGTGTCCAGATACAGAAGAGCCTACTTGGCTCTTTAAGTCCATTAGTTCTGAAGTCGAATCCCAAAATATTCATTCTCGAGAGGGGAGCGCTTAACGCTCGGGTCGGAAAAGGCCTCCGAAGTCCGTCTTCGGGGGTTATCTTTTCCTCCCTAGG
>OMOF01000204.1 GCA_900290375.1 Candidatus Desulfosporosinus infrequens | reverse complement strand
AGAACCGTCCCTAATTGCACGATAAGGGAGTTTTCAAATGATTGAGGTTCAGAATATTCGTGAGCGGTCCGAAAAAGAGGAAGAGCGTCTTTCACCCTACGCGGCAAAAAGCAGGGATGCAGGGCGTGAGAGACGGGAAGAAGAGTGTCCGATTCGTACTAAATTTCAAAGAGATCGTGATCGGATATTGCACAGCAAGCCGTTTCGCCGCCTGAAACATAAAACTCAGGTTTATATCGCTCCTACTGGAGATCATTACCGTACTCGTATGACGCATAGTTTGGAAGTATCTCAAATATGTCGAACGATTGCTCGGGGGTTGCGGTTAAATGAAGATCTAATTGAAGCGATCGCTCTAGGGCATGATGTCGGTCATACCCCATTTGGACACGTCGGGGAGGAAGCTCTACGGCGAATTATCAGTCATTTTGAGCATAATGAGCAGTCAATCCGGATTATGAAGGTTTTGGCTCGTGATGGTCAGGGATTAAATCTCACCGAGCCTGTTCTCGATGGAATTTTACATCATACCGGAAATGGTACACCCAAGACCCTCGAAGGGCAGATTGTGAAAACCGGAGATCGGATTGCTTATCTTTGTCACGACTACGATGACGCCTTGCGGGCAGGGTTGCTTCTCCAGAGTGACTTGCCGGAGATTGTCAAGCGGACACTCGGTGAGAAACCGAGCGAGATGATTACCACGATGGTGGTAGACATGATTGAGGCCTCTAGTGGACGAAACTATATTGAACAGACGGTTGAGGTCGGAGGCGCAATGCATGAATTTAGGCAATTTATGTTCGACAGGGTATATAACAGTCCGACCTTACGTGAAGAACGGCGTAAAGGGCAATATATTGTTCAGGCCCTGTTTGATTATTATAGACAGGATACGTCGAAACTGCCCGAGAATTTTTTAGTCTGGGCTAATGGAGACAAAATCCAAGCGGTGGTGGACTACATATCAGGGCTGACAGATAATTATGCGATTGATCTGTTTCAGAAATTGTTTGTCCCTCGTTAGATCCTTTGGGAATAGCAGAAGCAAAAAAGTGGTTGAGTACTATGCTCTCAACCACTTTTGTAATGTCAGGGAATTTGTAATAACAGAGAAAATGTTATTCATTTACTTGACCATCTTGGGCCGACGTCTGCGGCTGGGGGCGTAAGCTAAGTTTCTTACCCTGCAGGAAGTATAAGTTGTAGGTAACAGAAGTAAACTAAAGGGACGATACACGAGGGGTCCGGTGTAGCGGCCTAGTTTGATTTAATGATTAAGCTGTCATCTCGCTTAAGAGGTGTGCTGGTGTCCAAGTTCCCGAGGATTCCATCCAGCTTTTTCCCATCTAAGAGAAATTGCACACTATGAACGTCAGGAAGGGTCGTCAAAGTATCTACGATACTATACATGGTCATTTGTTCACCAGTGGAACCTCCGCCAAAGTTCTTCCGAAATTCTGTGGATAGATCAATTGTTGCCACGTCATCTTTTACTGACGCGCTTAGAAGTGTCGTCCCTTTAGGAAGCGGGTTTTGTATGCCAGGAGGGGGAGAGGCAAGTTCTGAAAACATTGCTTTAATAATTTCCTGATCGGCTACCACAACTGTGCGATCTGTGGGAATCAATCCACTCGCATCAGCATTAGGAAAATAAAGGGTTACTTTGACAGAGTGCGGAGTATTGTCAGGGAGATTACTTACTGGTGGAGAAGGTGGGGTTGTTGCAGTGACTGGGGCGGTGGTGGTATCCGAAGCTTTGGCAGTTGTCGTTTTGGCTGAATTACAACCAGTCAGAAAGGTGCAGATCAGTAATACAGAAACGAGTGTCAAGATGAGCATCTTAGATGTATGTTTTAACATAAAGTATTCACCTTTCTCATAAAGTTTTTTATTTGTAATAGTCAGTCAACGAGATTCATAGTTAGTACTTCGATGTTAGTACTTCATAGTTAGTACATCGATTATGGAATATCGCTTGACCTCTGGACATGAACCACTTGTGACATCCCCATGCCGCTACGCAGCACCACTGACGAATGAAAACAAACCAGACTTCAGATGGAGAAATTTCATGGAGTAAGTTTCTTATATAATACCATGCTTTCCAAGTGTGGGAAAGGGGCTGACGGGGATTCTACTTGGTTCGAGAATAAGCGTGCTAAATTCTTAGTAAAATAATTGTCGAAGAAAGCAGGTATTACATGCGAATAAGGAGAATAATTTATATTCCAGAAGAGTATTTTAATGTTTTCTAAAAACAGATTCTTTGATAAGCGGTTTAAAAAGAGGATTTTATGAATTTTCGGCGAAGAATTGTATAAGCCTAGGGTTGACAAACTAAATAAATTGTGGCTGAGAATCGAAAGGCGAAATAAAGTGGACAACAGAATTCATGAAGGGTTTATTCCGGATGAGGTTATCGAGGAAGTGCGAATGCGCACGGATATCGTTGAGGTTATATCTGACTACGTCGGCTTGCAGCGTAAGGGGAAAAACTATTGGGGACTTTGTCCTTTTCATTCGGAAAACACACCGAGTTTTACTGTGACCCCTGAGAAACAAATGTTTTATTGTTTCGGATGTAATGTTGGAGGAAACATCTTTTCTTTTGTGATGAAGAAGGAAAATTGGTCTTTTATTGAAAGTGTTAAGCATTTGGCGGACAAATACGGAGTGTCCCTACCGGAGAAGGAACTTTCTCCAAGTGAAAGGGAAGAAAATCGCCTTCGACGCCGCTTTGAAGAAATCCATGAATGGGCTGCAAGTTACTTTCACGATCTTTTGCTGAGGTTACCCGAGGGAGAACCTGGACGTCTCTATTTTGCTAAGCGTGGGGTCGATCTTGTTACGATGAAAAGCTTCCGTTTAGGTTATGCTCCGGAACGCTGGGATGGATTATTAGGGTATATGCAAGAACGAGGTGTTCAGCCGCAGGAACTGGTCGAAGCAGGGCTAGTCATTGAAAAAGAAACGCCGGGTAAAGATGGACGACAATATTATGATCGTTTCCGTCATCGCGTCCTCTTTAGTATTCTCGACCGTCGTAACCATCCGATTGCCTTTGGTGCTCGAGCGTTGGATGATTCAATCCCTAAATATCTAAATTCTCCAGAGACCTCGTTCTTTAATAAAGGGCATCACCTTTATGGGATGCATCGTGCGCATCAAGGAATCCGTGAAGAAGGTTTTGCCATTTTAGTTGAGGGTTATATGGATGTTATTGCTCTCCAGAATGCTGGGTTTCCAAATACAGTGGCCTCTTTAGGAACAGCTTTAACACGGGATCAGGCAAAACTTTTGAGACAATTTACACAACGGGTCGTTGTCCTCTATGATTCCGATGGAGCGGGAATTCAGGCTGCATTACGAGGGGGAGAAATTCTCCGTGACGTAGGGATTCGTGTGGATGTTCTAACTTTAATCGGAGCCAAGGATCCCGATGAGTTTTTGAAGAGTTTCGGTGTGGAGGATTTCAATAAAGCGTTAAGAGGGGTTTCGACCTATGTTGAATTTAAGTATCGAACCTTGATTCGCGAAACGCCGCCTGAGAACATTCATGAAAAGGCAGAATTAGTCATTAAACTCGCTCCAGATATTTTGAAAGTGACTAGTCCAGTTGAACGAGAAGGGTATGAGAGGTTTTTAAGTTTAGAACTTGGACTTACATTAGAGGCAGTACAACGAGAGATTGCAAGTCAAGAACAAAAAAAACCTAAAAAAGAGCGATTGCAGGAATATTCTCCGCAAAAACAGGTTAATTCTGTTAAAAACAGAGATAATATTATTGGTACCATTATATGTAAAGATAATTCAGTACAACCACTACCTACAGTCTATTTAGGGGTTTATCGAGCTGAACGAACGCTTTTGCGGATGTTACTAGAAGATATTTCGCATTTGCCGAAAATTAAGGCGAAGCTAGGTGGATCCTTTTGGAAGACTCAGACACATCAACAAATTTTCAATTATCTCGATCAGGATGGAGAATTGCCTGCGCATAGCGACGAAACGGTTCAAAGCCGGTTGGCAAGCTTGCTCTTGGAAGAGTTAGATATATCCCAAACTGAGCGGCTCTTAGATGATTGTATCAAGGAGATTCTTTCTACGCAAGCAGAAGAAAGAATAGAAGATCTCCAAGTCCGCATGACAGCTTTAGAAAAATCCGGTGACATGGCAGGGGCCATGGCTCTGTTGAAAGAGATAGGAGAGCGGTTGAAACGTGGCGAATAGCAAGGTTAAAGGCACCCAAAAGAATGATCCGAAGGAAGGTGGGGGACAGATGAACGAAGAGCAAAAAATGGACAGCGTCCAAGCCCTCATTCAAAAAGGTAAGAAGAAAGGATCAATAACCTATCGCGAGATTATGGATGCGCTTCAAGGGATTGAACTTTCTGCGGATCAAATTGATGATATCTACCAACAACTTGGTCGGATGGGAATAGATGTGGTGCCAGAGCCTGGAGAGGTTGAGCAGGAAGTCCTGAGAAAGTCCAAGGATGACGACGATGATGATATAGTGGATGAGGCGGATGAGGAAGCCGAGGAAGAAGCTGAAGTGGACCTGTCCGTGCCTGAAGGCGTGGGAATTGACGATCCTGTCCGCATGTATCTGAAGGAAATCGGACGAGTTCCTCTGCTCTCGGCCGAGGAAGAAATATCCTTGGCGAAACGTATGGAGGCCGGCGACGAGGAAGCAAAACGCCGTTTAGCTGAAGCAAATTTGCGTCTCGTGGTCAGCATTGCGAAACGATATGTTGGACGAGGTATGCTTTTCTTGGACTTGATTCAAGAGGGAAATCTTGGCTTGATTAAGGCTGTGGAAAAATTTGATTATACCAAGGGGTATAAGTTTAGTACTTACGCCACCTGGTGGATTCGCCAAGCCATTACTCGTGCTATTGCTGATCAGGCTCGGACAATTCGGATTCCTGTTCATATGGTGGAAACAATTAATAAGCTTATTCGTGTTTCACGGCAACTCTTACAGGAGTTAGGGAGGGAACCTGCGCCTGAAGAAATCGCCAAAGTGATGGATATTCCGGTCGAACGTGTGCGAGAGATCATGAAGATTGCTCAAGAACCGGTTTCGCTCGAGACACCGATCGGAGAAGAGGAAGACTCTCATCTCGGAGATTTTATCCCAGATGAAGATGCGCCAGCTCCGGCCGAGGCAGCTTCATTCATACTCTTAAAAGAGCAATTGGAAGAAGTCCTGGAAACATTAACTCCACGCGAAGAGAAAGTTCTCAGATTACGCTTTGGACTCGATGACGGACGGACCCGGACCTTGGAAGAAGTGGGACAAGAATTTGGGGTCACCCGAGAACGAATTCGGCAGATTGAAGCCAAGGCCTTACGAAAACTGCGTCATCCAAGCCGGAGTAAAAAGTTGAAAGACTATTTAGAATAAGCCATTCTATTGGCGAGGTTCGCGAAGATATTGGAACTCAGTTTTCGTCGCGAAATATTAAATTTACAAAAGGCTTGACGATCCGCTCTGAATTACGTATAATAGTCCGTGCGGAGATATTCCTCGATAGCTCAATGGTGGAGCAACCGGCTGTTAACCGGTAGGTTGTAGGTTCGAGTCCTACTCGGGGAGCCAATTCATTACTGCGCTTGATTTGGGCCCATAGCTCAGCGGTAGAGCCCCCCGCTCATAACGGGTTGGTCCTAGGTTCGAATCCTAGTGGGCCCACCAGTTCGAAGTTCGAGGCACGAAGTTCGAACCGTTGGAAGAGACGAGAAACATTGGATACAAAGTAATTAGAGTTCTAACAGGTAGAGATACGGGCGATTAGCTCAGCGGTAGAGCGCATCCTTCACACGGATGAGGCCACTGGTTCGAGACCAGTATCGCCCACCAGTCATACCAAGGCTTTCAGCCTTTTACATAAATCGAAAAATGTTGTGTACAGTTGCGCGTACAGTAACGCGTTACGATAAGCATTTCTAATGCTAGTATTCTCTCTTTTGAGGATACCTTTTTTCTTTTCAAGAGACTATTGATTTCGTTAGCAACCGCAGTTTTCATCTCTTCCTCTGTCATTGCCCTGGCCTCATCGTCTTCAAGCTTAGGGAGCTCGGTGGCTTTGGCTATGTTCCAGTTTAGTATGCGCTTTTTGACTGCCTTTGATAGACACATACTAAGGAGTTGATGGTTTTTCTTCACGGTGGCAGGTGCAAATTTTTCCTTTGTCATTTTGTTGTAAAACTTTTGGACATCGTCAGTTGTTAGGTCTTTGAGTAAGATATGCCCTATCTCAGGAATGATATGAGTGTTGATCTGCCGAAGGTTGTTTTCCCAGGTGGTTAACTCTATAGCGTTTTTCCTGTATAGATTCATCCATGTAATAATCCAACTTTCCAGCGTTAGCTTGGCCCTGGAGATCAATCCCCTCTTCTGATTCTCGAAGAAGCTCTTTTTGCGTCCTTTTCGCCGCGGGCTGGGATTTACACAATACCATTTTGTATTTTGGCCTACCTGTTTTTGGATCATAGCCGATGGTGACTTGCGCATCCCATTTTCCTTCCCCCTTTATTAAAAATATCCATATCAAAGGTATCGTCTATATGGGCGGTATCTTATATTTTTTTCGTACTGGTTAAATATTACCTGTACCACGTATCCGATGATTTCGATATCACGGATGGAGTAAATCATCGGCTCATAGCTCGGATTATCGGGATATATAATTGCTGTCCCATCAAGATACTTTACTCGATTCAGTGTGGCTTCTTCTTCGTTAACAAGCACGAGGGCAATCTGATCACTTTCAACTGACGGCTCTTTTCTGATTAATACTTTATCGCCCGGAAAAATTCTACTACCTGTCATGCTATACCCCTGGACGATCAAAAAGAAATAAAGGGGAGTCCACAGAACGAGTAAAAGTTATCAGAGAATTGTCAGTTAAATTGAGGTGAGTTGAAGGAGAAGGATGGAATGAAGTCCATGAAGGAAGGATACCAAACGAGGTATTCAGATCGAGACGTAGAGATATTATTGGCAGTGGATCATCGCAAGCGATCCTAATGGGAGATATAGAAGACACATATTATGGTGGGAGAAAGAAAGGCCGCGAGAAATTGCAACAACAATGTGACAGAGGCTACTTTGAAAGAAGACATATACCTAAGCCCCCATGCCCCTGTGCAGGGAACAAACCATCATGAAAATTGCTATTTTCTTACCAATAAAAAGAGAGGGGGAAGTTTTTCTGTATACGAAATTAAGGAAAAGGGGATTGAACTCCTTTTTAATTTAGGGAAGATAGAGCAGAAACGGAGAGCGAAGGATCTAAGTTTACCACGAGTAGAAATGTTAGACCGAGTAGAGATCAGTAAATTAGCAATAAACCTAACACAAAGTGGGTGGAGTTTTTTAGGGAGTAGCGATGGAAAAAAAGAAGAAGAGCTACCGAATACATCGTTAATGCAGTGCTTATTGACCTCACCAGAGAAAAGGAGAGGCCATGTATAATAATGAACGGGAAGGCGGTCACTGGATACTTCATATTTGGCCTAAATACATTGAGATCTTACGAAATGTCAAACGTCTTGAACTTAAACCAAACAATCTTAAGGAACTTGGAGCGCCCTACTTATTGTGATAGTTTGCATATAAAGTACCGACATTGGTCAAGATTATCGTTTTATATAAAGGGAAACGAAGTACCAGCGTTTTTATTAATAGACTTTAGGTCAGCCGTAGCCTTTCATGATACAAAAAGATCATTATATAATTTCTCTGATCATTGCGGTTTATAATCAAAACTAATTTCAGCTTGGATGACGTTCAAAAATAATAGTTCGTAAATAACCGAGTAATATAAAGAAAAAGACAGATATACTATGATAATAGAGATTTATTAGCCTTGTATATTAGTTTTTAAGTGAATTTAATATTTTTTGCTTGACAATAGGGATTTTATATTTTATATTTAAGTCACAATTAAATATCTTCGTTAGGTGAGGCTCCTGTATGAACACAGGCCACTGCCCGGAAATGTCGAGAGACGCCAATGGGTATAACAGGTATTACCGGATTAAGGTTTTACATAATGTGGCTGAATTTTATTCTACGTTATACAGTGCCAAAGCTCAGACGAGTGGAGGGAAGTAAGTTTCTTTTAGCGTGCGTACATAACAAAGCTTTCCTGTTTTATGGAAGGCTTTGTTTTTTTGCATTTAAGGAGGTGAGATGAGTTGAGTACAGATGATGAGCCTGATTTATGCAACTGTAAATCGGACATCTGCCACAAATTGGGGGATTTTGGATTTTTGAATGACTTGCATCTGAACTCAAGTCGTCTCAATGAATCTCCAATAAACACACTGTATATTCAAAAATTGTTTGATATGACAATCGCAAAAATGAATCCAGTCCTACCCGTGTAGCAGCACAGGTCGTGTCCGGAATAGGCGTTCTTGGCGCAGTTATAATGCGCGACGGCTTAAACATTCGTGGTTTGAACACAGCAGCTAAACTTTGTGTTCCGCTGCCATAGGTACTTTAACCGGAGCAGGATTTCTCGTACAATCCCTGGCTGGTGTCATAGTTATACTAGCCGCAAATATCCTGCTTAGGCCAATAGCTCACAAAATCGATAGACAGCCCAATAGTACGATCGAAGAGCATTTTGAATATTGTATAGAGGCCATTTGTAGGAGCGAAAATGAAACGCATATACGCACATTGCTTTGACATATGGTTTATTGAGAATATTTCATGACATATTTTTCTAGAAATATTGTGGCTTAGAAGCTGTCGTGTGGCAAAACTCAGACGTAAAAGATATTATTAACACAAAATTTAACCATTGTTAATATAAACTTTACGATACAAGTATATTATTAGCTTTCATGACAATGTCCCGTATCGTGAATTGCGGACTTTTCCACGGATACTGTCGATCCTAAACGAAGTTACTATGCCAAGACACGAATCATACTATCAACTAACTTTGTTATTGGAGGGATAAATGATGGAACTATTAACGGATCTTTTTGTTAGCGAACTTATCGGTAAGTTTATCGTTGATCGCAGTGGGCATAGACTCGGTAGAGTTAGGGATGTCTGGGTAGATTCTGAAAATCCATTCCCTACTGTCCGGGGTCTTATTATAAGGCATGATGGGGAACTGAATGTAATCCCTTGGCAAGATATTTATATGCTGAGCCGAAGGGTTGTCGCACTAAAAGTGATTGCTTCCGATGTG
>OMOF01000714.1 GCA_900290375.1 Candidatus Desulfosporosinus infrequens | reverse complement strand
TAATTTCTTTTAATAGGGTTGTTTTGCCAGTGCCCGGAGGCCCGTTAACAGAGAAAATATTTCCACAGCCCGCTTGGGGATGCGTGCCCAAATTAACTGCCAGTTGCTGCATAAAAGCAGGCATATATTTCGAAGGCCATTTTCCAATAGGTGACAAGAAAATATCCAAATAGCCGTTAAAAAATCTGCACGTTCTTCTTTTGTATCATGATTCCAAGCGGTACGGAGATTTACTCGTTTGGCAAAATCCATCCTTCCTTCTTGCGGGTATTCTTCTGCGTAGGCTCCAACAATATAATCGATAACAGCCTTTTCCATTGACCCTTTCGTTCCATAGTGATTCGCTGAAACTTCTTCTATTATCATTTGCAGATCATTCATAAAGAAACTCTTGCTCAGGTCGCTGAAATACAAAGACTCACTGTCTTTGCTTTTATCCTCTTCCGAATAATATCGCCGGTAAATCATAATCCCTTCCTGTTTGGCCGATGAATGACTTCCCCATATGGGATTTAGATAGGTTTTGTAAATCTGATGATATAATTGACCTAATAAGTTAGAAGTGATTGTCGCTCCTATAGTTTGTCCATCCTCATTTTGATGAGTCAAGTAGTCTTCGAACACCTGCATATCGTTACTATAGGCTTTTAAAGATAACAACATGGACAAATCCTCATCATTAATCTCGCCTGTATGGCTTTGCAGACGCGCAATGCCCCAAATTAATGGCGATACATTGACACTTTTCTCGATATAGCAGCCCTGAGGGTCACATTTTAAACCAATTAAGCTGATGCTGCTAAGATCTTTTTCTGGAGAGTATATCTTCTGCGCAAATCTTTGCTGAAGATACTCTATACAATCCATCCGTTTGATTTTTCCGAAGCATATTGAAACTTCATCCGAAATTTCTGGATATTGCCTATATTGCTCTAAACTCTTCCGAAAAAATATTGTCATAGGATCAATTTCCTCAGTGGCAAAAGGATGATACAAACTAATTTGTTTCCAATTCGTTTTTCCTTCCGCTGCCTTGCAGTTATTTTTCTGGTTTTCTCGGGTTTCTAAAGGAAAGTTAGGCTGATTAAGAAATTCAACAAGGTACCAATATCTCAAAATTTTTAAAGCAATTTTACATTTATCCATTTCAAATGTCACATCCCCAAAGTTACGTCTCACAAAATTCTCAAAGACTTATTCCTTGCTTATCAAAAATATAAATTTTTGGAACACTATTTGCAAATGGATTATTCCATCTATATGATCATACTAAATCAATTTTTTCAGTTCGTCGAAAGTCACAATAGGAAAACCTATTTGTTTATAATATGAATCAAAAACTTTGTTAACGACCATAAAAGACTTGACTGAATATTCATCATCACCAAGATCATATCCTAAATTACCCAAAAAACCCCCTGTGTTACGATAGTTGTCGTAGGGACAGTTTCTTGATTTTGTGATAATTAGTTTTTACAACCGTTTTTATCACAAGTGATTGTAGAACTAGTATTTTCCCAATGACTCGAATTTTCCTCAGTATTAGTTCCGCAACCAGTTGTTCCGCCTTTTGTCCCACTATGCACGATTCCTGTTGGTATATGCTTAACTGCCATTATTTCACCTCCCTTCAAAATCAAGTTAGCACAATGCGATTTGCAGCTAATTATACTAGTTCTCTACAGGACACTTAACTGTTCATTAGAAAGGGCAAATATATTTCGCTAGTTTATTTCGGACCCCCATGTGGCACTTAGTGCCACACCATCAAATGGACGAAAAGGTTGGAATAAAACGTTGCCCTCGTGAGATACTTTTGCTAACGCATACATCGAAATGTCTTGGTGCATTTAGCCCGATGTTGTAGACTGATTAAGGCACCCTGCTGCTTCAAATTGTAGCCATGAGCATGTAAGTATAGACATTATCAATATTTATACTCCATTGACTCCACTTTTACAAAAATCAGAATTCATCGCCTAGCTGATACGTAAACCTACACTTCGAATGGTTGTTACACTTAAAAATCTCCATATCTGCCCCTTCTCTTGAGTAACTCCCCACCATATTTGGGACAACTATTAGCGCCAATTTGGTTCGCTGCTTCAGCTTTCTTTTTATGTATTCCTTCGACATGCTGAGTTCTGACTTTTTTTATTACGTGGGGTCACCCGTGAGCGATAAATCTGACATCCTATTTCTAATAGCTCGTATAACTTCAAACACTTTCTATAGCCTAAATTCTTCATTATTCTGTTAATCCCTGCCAACAACTGTTCCTTTTTTACAATATTCTTGAAATTTTTACCCTATTAGCACTAACTTTCAGTTTGATAATCTATCTTGCATTGCTTACTCTGCGTAAACCATAACACTCAGCTCAGACAATTCTATATGAAAAAAGAGCGAAGTGTTACTGATACGCTATTTTGTCAAAAGAATGACGGCGTAAATTGTCCATAATTTGACGACATAGAGCGCCAAGTGTACATTCATGCGGTTGGAATTAAACAACACACCTGCTGAAGCAGGTGGATTTAACCTTTGCGAGTGAAACTCGCGTTAA
>OMOF01000247.1 GCA_900290375.1 Candidatus Desulfosporosinus infrequens | reverse complement strand
CCCATACTACGACAGGAATAAAATCTGCACGTTTATTGTCACCAAATCCCGAATCCACTGCCACACTAAAGGAAGCTACTGCTTTACCCGTTTGTGTATAGCGAACTTCCGGATCTCGTGTTAAACGACCGACTATTATAACCTTATTCATGGTTCATTCCCCCTGGCCTCTTATCTATTCATCGATTCTAACAATCATAAATTTCAAAATATCTTCGCTGATCTTCATAATACGGTCAAGTTCCAAAATTGTTGCAGGAACCGCACTGAAGTTTACTAGGTAGTAAAAACCTTCTGCGAAGTCTTTTACTATGTAAGCTAAACGCTTTTTGCCCCAACGATCAATCTTATCTACTTGTCCACCATTGTTGTTAATTAGGTTTTCAAATTTGGTAATCACCGTATTTGTTGCCTCTTCGTCTAATGGCTTAACAATAAACATTATTTCGTACTTTCTCACTAAAACACCTCCTCCTTTGGACTAATGGCTCCCGCGTGGGAGCAGGGAAGGTTTTGAAATTATATTTCAAACCTTGCTAGGTTCCCCTAGACTGATATATTATACCACTATGTTTATGAATAATGCAAGGGATTTTCTTACTATTTATACATTAAATCTGAAATAAGTAACGTCGCCATCTTTCATGACATATTCTTTGCCTTCGAGACGAACAAGACCTTTTTCACGAGCCGCATTGGCACTGCCCGTACGCACTAGATCATCATAAGATACAATTTCTGCACGAATAAAACCACGTTCAATATCAGAGTGAATTTTTCCCCCTGCTTGCGGTGCTTTCGTGCCATTTTTAATCGTCCACGCACGTACTTCTTGTACGCCAGCAGTCAAGAAGGTTACTAATCCTAATAGTTTGTAAGATGCCTTAATCAGTTTATCTAGTCCTGATTGAGATAAACCTAATTCTCCTAAAAATTCCATCGCATCTTCATTGGAAAGTTCCGCAATCTCAGCTTCTACTTTCGCAGAGATGGTAACCACTTCAGCGCCTTCTTCGGCAGCATACTTTCGAACTGCTTTCACACACTCATTGTCATCGGCC
>OMOF01000250.1:404-2495 GCA_900290375.1 Candidatus Desulfosporosinus infrequens | reverse complement strand
GATGACATCTTCCCCTACCGTTAAACCACTCTTGATTTCTACATTGGTTCCATCGTCGAGACCGACTTCCACTGGAACAAATTTACCAGTTGGCGCTGCCTTTGTTGCACCCGCACTTGCTGAACCTGCTTTTGCTGCACCCGCACTTGCTGAACCCGAATTAGCGGCACCTGCATTGGCTGCGCTATTGGGTTGGGCAGTCGTTTGACCGACCGAAGCCCCTTGTCCTGCACTAGTACTTGCAGTTAATGGTATCATGACACCTGTTCTAGTCCCTCGTGTTTTGACCGCTTCACTTGGCACGGTTAGAACATTATCTACTTCTGCAATAATGACGCTTACGTTGGTATTCATCCCTGCACGGAGCAGATCAGTGGGTTGATCGACCGTCACCGTAACGGTATATGTTGTGACATTAGAAACGATGGTCCCTTGAGGAGCAATTAAACTAACTGTCCCGATGATATTTTGATTAGGACTCGAGTCGAGGGTAATATCCACTTTCTGTCCTACTTTGACCTGATCAATATCCGACTGAGCAATCGAAGCATCCACTTCAAGTTTATCCGCCGCGGGAGCGATAGTGATAATTGAAGTAGCATCCGACTGTTGGCCTAGCTGAAGCGGCGCACTGACAATCACCGCATCCACTGGTGCTATTATTTCCACGTTTGCCAAAGCCTGTTGCGCGCTGGCAAGCTGGACCTGAGCTGTAGTAATACCAGCCTCATCTGAGGCAAGCACACCCTGTGTTGGGCCTTGTTCTTGCAGAGCCAATTGAGCTTGAGCAGCTTTTAAACCGACCTGAGCAGAAGCGCATTGCGCCTGGGCAGTAGCTAACGCCTGAGCTGCTCCACCATTTTGAGCGTTCTGAGCCGTCGTCAGGGCAGTTTGAGCTTGACTAAGCGCTGTGGGCGACGCAGAACCAGTCTGCTGGGCCTTGGCATAATCATTACTCGCCTGTAAAACAGCCGCCTTGGCTAAGGAGACCTGGTTCGTTAAGTAACTTGGATCAGCATTCTGTTGGGCTGTGGTTAAGCCTTGCTGCGCAGTGGCTACTGCTTGCTGAGCCTGAGCGACTGCAGACTGGGCCGCAGTGAGCGTTTGGGTATTAAACGACTCTTTATCAGATTGGAGTTTAGCCTCAGCTGACGTTAAGGCTGCCTGCTCTTGGGAAACAGTCTCCTGGAGGGTCGTATCATCTGTCTTAGCTAACAGTTGCCCGGCTTTCACACTATCACCAGCCTTGACATTAATCGCTATGATCTGTCCGGCTTGTTTGAAAGTTAACGGAATTGAGTGGGGGAAGTTAACCGTTCCGGTTGCGGTAATCACCTTACTCACATTTCCCATTTTTACCTTGGCCGTAATGTTGGCCGCTACGACAGGTTTCGTCGTAAAATGTCGATACCCCCAATAACCTCCTCCCAAGACCAGCACACCTAAGACTCCAATAGTCACCCATTTTTTGTTCATGTTCTTACTCCTTTTCTATCTACTTGTTCTTTTAAAATGACACTATCATTGCCGATCATCAGATTAATTCCTTGCTAAATATATCACAGTCTTATGGTTAAACAACGAAGGTCTTCTTAAGATATTGTCAAGGTATTCGCTTCCAAATTCTCATTTTTCACTGGTAAGAAAATCCGGAATTGGCTTCCCACGCCCGGTTTACTTTCCACCTGAATAGAACCCCCATGGGCCTGGATGAACTCTCTGGCAATCGCGAGTCCCAAGCCCGTCCCCCCGCTTTCCCGTTCACGTGCTTTGTTAACACGGTAGAAACGATCAAAAATATGCTCGAGTTCTTCCGCCGGTATTCCCTCTCCAGAATCGACAACCGTCACTTGCACCCAACCGTCGGACCTCAAATCAACTGCACTGTTTCCTTCTCTAAGATTTACATCATCTATTTTTTCCCCTTTACGCCAAAACACGTCACGCAAACGGTGCATAGTTTCGTCCTTGAGCATATCGTCGTCTATGGGCCTTTCTGCCTCTGCCAACAATATGCGCAGAGCTCCACCCGCTGGTGTATGCAAAAGAGCGTTGCCAATTAAGTTAACAAAAACCTGAGTTAAACGATCT
>OMOF01000250.1:0-394 GCA_900290375.1 Candidatus Desulfosporosinus infrequens | reverse complement strand
ACCCTCGTTCCTCGAATTCAATGGCAAATTGCTCTGTAATTCTCTCCACAATTTGTCTAAGCTTGACTGATCTCATAGCCATCGGCAATTTACCGGCTTCCGCCAGACTTAACTGTTGCAGGTCTCGCACCAAGCGGATCAGGCGCAAGGTCTCATCATGAATCGGAAGGATCGTTTCCGGCGTCGAAGGAATTACCCCTTCCTGAATCGATTCCAATTTTCCGAGAATAACCGCCAGCGGCGTACGCAATTCGTGAGCAATATCCGCCACCATATTGCGCCTCACTTCCTCATTACGGGTCAATTGTTCCGTCATCCGATTAAAGTCTCGGGCCAAGATCGCGATATCTCCCTTTCCCTTTACCTCAACTCGCGAAGACAAATCCCCTTTCCC
>OMOF01000593.1 GCA_900290375.1 Candidatus Desulfosporosinus infrequens | reverse complement strand
TAAGTATTTGTCTTCAAAAGGGAATGAAGGACATTGTTATTAAAACAATAATATCTCCGCCCGTGAACCAATGGGGATATGCCAGTGTTTCTGATTTCGACATATTCGCACAAAAACTTGAAGAAGAATATCCAAAAGAAATTCTGGAGCACTACTACAAAAAAGCATATCGTAGAATTCCAAATGGAGATAGAAAAACATACAAAGAAGCTGTAAAATATCTTGGGAAAGTTAAAGCAATCTATTTAAAGCATTTAAAGGACAAGGATGGTTGGACGCAAATGCTCAGTAAACTGGTTATGGAGTTTAAGAAAAGACCGGCATTTATTGATGAGGTTAAGAAGAGTAAATTATAAGAGAATGTGTTTGGAGGTCTTAATTTGCTGTACAAAGCGATTGAAATTGCCACTCGTGCTCATGCAGGACAAGTTGATAAAGCTGGAGAACCTTACGTACTTCATCTGTTAAGAGTTATGTTGTCAAGAGAAAATGATCTTAAAAGAATATGTGCTGTGCTGCACGATGTTGTGGAAGATTCGGATATTTCCTTTGATGTTCTTCGTAAAGAGGGATTTTCAGAGGAAGTAATAGTTGTTTTGGACTGTCTGACCAAGCGCAAAGATGAAAGCTATGATGAGTTTATTACTAGAATACTTGAAAATGAAACTGCCTGTCATGTTAAGCTTGCAGACTTATGTGACAATATGAATCTGAGCAGGATTGAGAATCCCAATGAGAAGGATGAAGCTAGAATAAAAAAATACAATGAAGCAGCTGAACGAATTATGGATGTTTTGTTTTTGCAGGATGAAATAAAGAATGAAAGACTTATTAAAGTTGAAGGTTGTGTCTCTATACAGCCTTTCATGAGCCAAGATGACTTCACAGATAGATTCATTAGTTTTATTGAGAAGCAAGGTTGGTATTTTGGTGGTGGCATAGAGGATGTAACAGATAAAGAAGACTTATAAATTGTAAACAAAGACAATTATAGTAGATGCGATTTAACTACCATTTTCTGTTCGCGGGTAGACATGTTTTTAAATAATTTTTGAGGAGTTGAGTACTATGGGGCAGTACTTACATATTGGTCTATGTTACAAGTTAAGGGTTAGGCGCAAGCTTCTATCCGAACAAAAAATTACAGAAGCGGAACTCCTTCAGGGAATGACCAGTTTGTTGGATTTTACTCTTTATGAAAGACGGGATACAGAAAGTGAATTGATTTTTGTGCTTAGCCATGAAGAGTTAAAACAAAATTTAAGTATGTTCTTAGCTCAGCAAATTCAACTCTTTACACAATCCAAGTTTAAACGAGAACACGCGCTGCGCACGCTCGATGCGATTGACAAGTGTGCAACAGCGGCCGAAATTATTGAACTTGCGAACACTAGGGATCTACTTAATCTTCAACGCCTCGATCTTGCGGATTCTCTGAATATAGGAATTTGGAACAACTATCTAGAAATCCATATCACAATATTGACCTTTGAATCCGTTGCAAAAGTGTTCATGGAAGAATATAAGGATTTTCTAATCTATCTTGTTAACTTGATTCGCAGCGCATCGAAAGAGAATCCTTTAGCAGGGGCTGTATATGCGACGATTTGTTGACAAGATTTAGTGGCAGCCTTCGAAATTAAACAACACACCTGCTGAAGCAGGTGGATTTAACCTTTGCGAGTGAAACTCGCGTTAA
>OMOF01000288.1 GCA_900290375.1 Candidatus Desulfosporosinus infrequens | reverse complement strand
AGAAAGTCACTGAGTCGTACTTAAACAGTGGCAATCACTAATCAATCGATCAAAGGATATAGAAATGAGTAGTAGCAAGGCATCATTCATTTTTATTGTGTTTTCGTTAGTACTTCTTATTGGTATAGGTTTATTGCCTAAATCAGTATCGTTAATTATACCAGCATCAGCAGTGACGGTAACGGCAAAGTAACAGAATTGGTAAAGGAGGCAAAGAAATGGTTTTACATCAAGTTATTGAAGGCGCAGCTTGACTGGTGACGTTGGTTGATGATCCTAGCTAGGGCAGTGCCGACCAAGTGTTCAGGAACATTGAAAACCTGTCGGACTTCTGAAAAGGGGTAATGATTATAAAAAAACAAGTCGCATTATGCGCTTATGCTAATGTTTTGCGTAATTCAGAGATTAAGAAAGATGAATTGCGTGAGTTTGTGACAATCGTGTCACTGGTGTCAGTAAAATAGTTGGAAAACAAGCATATGGGTGGGCATTTATTCGCCTCTAAGTCAGGAATAACCCAATTATATTAGCAAAGTGCAGTAAATCTAAGTGAATAGGTGAATAAATTATTATGTTTGAGAAAATAAGAACTTCTATAATATATAAATATATACGACAATTGATAGTTAGATATAAAGAGGCTGATTTGCCCGCAATGAGTGCACAAATATCATACTACTTGATATTAGCTTTTTTTCCTTTTTTACTTTTCTTAATTAACCTGTTAAGTTTCACTCATCTTTCAAGTGAATTATTAATTTCTAACTTCAATACCCTTTTTCCTTATGATGTAGCTTTATTAGTAAAAAATTTGTTGGTACAGACTGTTCAAGCAAAAAGTAAAACTCTTTTGCTTGTTGGCATGATAGGAAGTCTTTGGGCTGCTTCTAGTGGAATATCTGCTATTATAAGGGGTCTTAATAACTCGTATTCTGTGGAGGAGGACCGTAAGTTTATAAGGCTTAATTTTATAGCCCTTATCAGTACCATTAGTATAAGCGTTATGATAATATTGGCGCTTACTATGCTAGTATTTGGGAGAATTATTGGGTCTTATGTATTCGGATTAATAGGAGCTCAAT
>OMOF01000447.1 GCA_900290375.1 Candidatus Desulfosporosinus infrequens | reverse complement strand
GCTTCTTAGGCGGAATATAATAAACGTAAGGCTGGTTGATGGCTCGGGGAACTCTGTTTAAAGCTTTAGTGGCATAAAGCTTCTGGAGCCTATCTTGAGCCTTTCTTAATCCCGCTTTTCCTTGACAATGAAGAACCCGAATTTGATTGGTATCCAAGGCCGTGAATTCTACAATGGATTGAATGATAGCCCGATCCCGCATAAATCCAATTTGATTAGGACTGAGTTTTTCTAATTCAGAACCCCTCACATTGAGGGTACCTAGTTTTGAGGAATCATGTAGGGATTCGGTTTTTTCTTTGCTCAATAATCTCACTTTCACCCGCTCCTCTCTTTGGAACATTGTTAGCCTCAAGAACCTTAATCGCGGTTTCAGCATCTAGGAACATAGACTGTAAAACTTCTTCGGTTTGCCATTTCCAAACGCAGCGTCCAGGGATGGCCGGAAGTTCCGCTCCTCTGGAGTTGCCTTTGCCTAGAATGACCTGTGAATCATTGGCGTCCCCATTACAGTAAAAGCAAATTCGTCCTGAGAGATTTGAGCGGACATCCGTAAACCCTTTCCAAGTGTTCGCTGATGGCTTTTGAGTTGTGATGATTAGCCCTATACCGCCCGCTCGCGCTTCTCTGACTAAAGTCTGTATAATTGCATGAGATTCCTCATTTTCAACGCCTGTGGCCTCATCCATGATGAGCACTTGATAAACCATTTGGCCTTTAAGCTTCTGTATTTTCTGAACCTTAGCAGCACGCAATTGAGCGGTCCTGATCTCCTTTTCCTTGAGGTGGGACTTAAGCATCTTAAGCGCTGATTCCTCATCTTGAGCCACCTCGATGTAATCCTCTAAGAGCGGGAAGTCGATAGCCTTTTTATCAATCGCAGATACCTTGCACCCTGCAAGTAAGAGGGATACGACGAAAACAAAAAGCTCTGAGGTTTTACCGTAGCCGGTAGCACCGCCAACGAGCATGTGATAGACATCAGCAAGATCAGCAACGATTAATTTACCAGCCGGGTCTTTGCCAATGGGAAGCGGAGCCATCATATCTGGATAGTCTTTAGGACTGAAATTAAAGGGAATTTCCTTGGGAAACTTTGATCTATAAAGAGTCATAACGACGACCGCGCCATTTGCGCCAGGCTCTATTTTTACGATGGTCCCGGTCTGTTGTTCTATGGCCAGACGGCGGGAATCAAAATCCTTTGTATCAAGTCCTGGTGGGAGAGACCATATTATCTGCATCCCACTCTCTGACGGTCTACGCTCAATTATTTTTGGAGCATGGTCGAAATGATTTACTAAGTGGGTACCATCAAGTACCTGCTGGACCTTCATATCGAGTGGAACGTCACTGAGTTGGTGGTAAACATAGATCGCCATATCAACGAGATCACCGAGCGGATTGAGCTTGATTCTCTGTTGTGTCATTACTTTTACCTTCTTCCTTTTTAGATTTGATTGAGGTTTTCACCGGCTGCGGAGCGGGAGCAAATTCCATAGTGTTGAGTTCTCGGAGAATGTCCACAGAAAGGAAAGCTACTAAGGTTTCCTCACTTACTCCGGACTGAATCTGATAGTCCTTGATGGCCTTACGGACTATGCGCTGAATTCGAATAATCATTTCTACCACTCCTTTTGATTTTGTGCGCTCATTCGCGGGTTATGGTAATACATATGAGAGTACTCAACTATTTTATGAGAGAATTACCATAGGAAAATAAAGGATGGCGACACGGTTTTATTAACCGAGCCACCATCCATAAGGCCATATTTCCTCAACTGTGGAATCTAACGCGTGAGCGATCTTCTGAGCGGTCTTAAGTTGCATACCTAATCTTTTGTCATTGATAATTTTTGATAACTCACTCTGATCTATGCCGGTTAGTTCTTTCAACCTCTCCTGGTTGACCTTCTTTGAAAACATAACGTCTTTTAATCTATTCATCCGCATCACCTTGGAATAATATTCCACATTGAATGAAAGAAATCCTGCCCTAAGCTCTGCTAAGAATCTCGCCTTTCAATAGACCTTCTTGCTCCCTCTGGTAAGAAATCAAATAGTTCGTTTATCTCTTTAGGTTGAGTTATCATAGTATCGACAATGAGATTCAATAATTTGAATAATGATAACGCTATAGAAGGATTATCATCTATATTTATTTCTCCCGGATGTACGGCATTATTTCCAACAACTCTCACTATATCCAATGCCTTTTGTATACTCGTAGGTAACCCTTTTGTAACAAGAATGGCAATATCGTCATTGATGTTCTTTCCCTTTTCACCAAGCGCTACACAAATTTTTTGTATTGCCAATCTTAACAACGCAGCACTGGCTCTGGGTGACTTTTCAAATATACTTCTAGCCTCATTATAATCTTTCGAAACATCTTCAGGCATGTCTATCGTAGGCAATGGAGCAATTGATTTGCTAGGATAAATCATTTCGCGAACCTTATTCCAATAAGAAAATTCCTTGCATCTACCGCACAAAGAAACTGATAAATTTTCTATTGATATGAAATCATTACTATCGCCATTAGTAGCAAGGACACAGTGCTTCCAAATTTGATGAGCAAATGCGCCACACTGGGGACAATCAAATGCATCCAAACCGAATTCCGGTGCTGTATATTCCATCTTTATTCCTCCAATAAACCCTTTCCCCGATCTGCCAATTCATACATTAAAACCAACAAACAACCGCTAATACAAGATCGTCCAATCATCTCACAACTTTCTTGCGAAGTAAGGGGAAACCTGTCCTCTAAAATAAAAAGGCCCTACCGCAATAGTAGGGCGTGTTATTAAAACCTAAAATCTTGCAACCAAATTCAAATAGATTTGCCGCTTAAACTTAAGATACAGAAAAGCATAAAGAAGGAGAATTAAGTGCTTCCTTAGAAAATAATTAATAAGTTGATATTTGGAGGCGGCTATCTTATGCAATTATTTAGTGTATTAAATTCAATGCCCTTGTCTAATGTATTTGGTTTATGGAGTTCTATTGTGGCAATTATTGGAAGTTATATTCTTTCGAAAGGGTTTTTTGGAAAGAAATACGAACTTTTGTATTCAGAGAGTGCATCAATGACCGGTTATAACAAAGCAGCATATACCTCATTATCTGAACAAAAGAACTCTGGGGTAATTGGTTTCAGAATTTTACTATTAGGGTTCATTGAACAAGCTATTTCGTACATCCCATACCAAACGCCAATGAGCGTTTTTGAGGTTACAACAATCTTAACCATTACGTAAGTATTCACTGAACCATTCAGGTCATTAAATAGTTACTCCCGTAACGGAAAAATTATCGGGACACAGACGTTTTTATATGGCATAATGGAAGCATGAGTACAGATAATGAAAATCTACCTAAAACTAAATCAAAGCGAAAGCCTAAAGCAGATAAACCCTTCTGCACGTTTCCTAAATGTGGTCCGGTCAAAGTACTGAAGGAACATATTAAGAAACTTACGGAAGAAGATGCTGTTTTAAAGCAACAGCTAGCCGATCGGGATGTCTGCATCGAAGAAATGGAGGCCAAGCTGCGCAATCTGCTTGGGGATCTATATGCTCCCTCTTCAGAAAGGATTCACCTTGCTACCAAGGATGGTGTGACCGTAGAGGATCCCGAGGCTGAATCTGACCCTCTTGACCCTCCCAGAAGCTACGGCACGAAAAAGCGGGGAGCTCAAGTTGGTCATCGTGGACATGGTCGCAAAATTCCCGACTCTATTTCGTCAATTGAAGTTATCCATGAGATTCCCGAGGACCAAAAAATTTGCTCTGAATGTGGATTATCCTACCGGGACCTGACCCTTACAGAAGACTCTGTAGAGATTGACTATGAAGTCAAAGTGATCCTCAAAAAGCACCGACGAAGGAAGGCTGCTAAGACCTGCGACTGCGCGGTCCCTACCATTATTACGGCGACTAAGCCTCCGCAGATCATTCCTAAAGGCATGTTTAGTACTTCTTTTTTGTCATTGGCTATTGTTCAGAAATATTTCTTTCAGATCCCTCTCAATCGTCAAATTGCGCAGTGGGAAATGAACGGATTAGAGGTTAACGCCGGAACCATCATCGGCTGCTTCAAAGCCCTCATGGTCTTTCTCACTCCCTTATATACTTTACTTATAGAAGTCAGCCGCAGCCAAAAACACTGGCATGTGGACGAAACGCGCTGGCTGATGTTTGTCGAGAAACCCGGTAAAATAGGCTATCGCTGGTGGCTGTGGGTTTTTGCGTCCGCACAAGTCACAGTTTTTGTAGTGGATTCCTCCCGTTCCAGCAAAGTACCCTTGAAACACTTTGGCGATAAAGCCGAAGGGATAATAAACGTGGACCGTTACAGTGCCTATCATGTTTTAACGGTAACCGGGCTCATTCAGCGCCAATTATGCTGGTACCATGTGCGACGGGATTTTATTCATGCTAAAGAGGGTAGCTCGGCACTGGCTGCTTGGGCTGAATGTTGGATTACCGACATTCACGCCCTTGACCAACTTAATAATGAGCGCGTCGCCTGTCGACATAATGACGCAATGTTTGCTGAAAAACAAGTTGAGTTAGAGAGTCACTTAACCCATATGGCGGTTAAACGAGACCAACAGTTAGAAAGTATCGGAGAGAAACCACTACAACTCAAAATCTTGCGTAGTTTAAAGCGTAATTGGGATCCGCTGACTGTATTTGTGTCTAATCCGGACATTCCCATTCATAACAATGCGGCGGAACGGGCTATACGTCCTGCAACGTTGGGGCGCAAGAACTACTACGGGAACCACTCCGAATGGTGTGGGGAGTTTGCGGCCATGAGTATGTCTATTCTGCAAACTGCTGCTCAACATAACCTGAATATCCAGGCTTACCTCCGCTATTACCTGGATGCTTGCGCTCGCTTAGGAAAAGTCCCTGAGGACTTGATGAACTATTTGCCTTGGAACATTCCTGAGGCAGACCGGGAAGCCCTCAGTCTGGGAAAGACGAAAAGTTCATGACCTTCCCCATCACGGTATGTGCGCGCATCTTCACAGCGGAGGACTTGGAAGTGATCCGTAGTGTTATCCTGATGAGGGATACAAATCGGGCGCAAATTTCCCGGGAGGTTTGTCGCAGGCTCGGGTGGCTAAAGCCAGACGGAGGACTCAAAGAGATGAGTTGCCGTGTGGCTTTACTTAGGTTGCATCGCTTAGATCTCATTGAACTACCCCCACCTCTAAAACGGAATGGCAATGGCGCGAACCACATTAAGTTTACAGTCGCAAGTAATCCGGGTAACCCTATCACAGAGGACCTTTCAACATTAGGACCGATTGAGCTTGTCCGAGTTATCCAGCGGAAACAGTCTCGTTTTTGGAATGAGCTTATCCAGCGTCACCATTATCTCGGTTACACTCCTTTGCCCGGAGCTCAGATTCGTTATCTCATTTGCAACAAGAACGGCATCCTACTTGGAGCAATAGGGTTTTCGGCATCTGCCTGGGCCGTGCGTCCGCGCGATAACTTCATTGGTTGGACCAAAGAACAGCGGATAAGTCACTTGCACTTGGTGGTTAATAACTCAAGGTTTTTGATCCTGCCATGGGTTCATGTCAAAAACCTTGCCTCTAAAGTGCTCTCACAATGCGCCAAGCAATTACCGAATGATTGGCAAACTAGTTACGGGTATATACCAGTACTGCTGGAGACATTCGTAGAAAAAGAGCGTTTCGAAGGCACTTGTTACAAGGCAGCAAATTGGTGTCACGTAGGCCTAACTCAAGGACGGGGCAAAACTGGACAGAAAAACGAATGCAAAGTACCTGTTAAAGATATTTATCTTTATCCCCTAAGTAAGAACTTTCGTGAGATTCTAACCCGGCCAGATTAATTTGAGTTTTCCTTTTTTGGAGGTTAGTGCGTTAGCGAAGGGTTTACTGAACATTTACACCATTATTAATACTTTTTCTATATGCGTACTCATTCCCCTTAGGCGATATCGTATTAACTTTGATGTAGGTCTACTAGATATAAATTGGCTGTACATAAATCCAACAATCGATATTCCTTCAAAATATGTCAGAGACTACATTACTAAGAATCCTACACTTCTTGCATTACAGGGACGTCAACTAACTATCGAATTAGAGAGAAGATCAAAAAGGAACCTAAAATTATTTAATTCAATTGCTAGAATTGGAGCAGATAATTAAACTTTTTTCGAGGTATTCTTTTCGGTTTAAATATTTTTCTGAAGCTCCAGCGTGTGGACACGATCCACCAACTCTTGGTTTTTACTTGTAATAGCATCGTGCTTCTGCGCCATGGAATCGAGCTTTGCGGTATATTCATCCTTTGTCTTATTGATAGCCTCTAGGACGCGCCTATCTGCTTCTGTGGTGGCTTTGTCCATCTCTAGTTGGTGAATATACCTAAATTGCTCAATGTCCTTCTGAGCGCCTTCGTGCGCTTGCTGGACAGCTCTTTCTCTCTCTTGCGATAGGTCGGAGATACGGGATTGAGTGGAGTCGAGCAATTCTTTATATTTGCCCAACTCAGCTTGTAACCCGTTCACTTGTTGCTGAAGTGAGTTATTCTCTATACCTACCATCACGGATTTTGCTTCAAGCGCCGGCATAGCCTCAACCTTGGCTTCTAGCTCTTCAGTCTTGCGAGTTAGCACATCGATCGTGAGCCGATCAGACCTTCCTCGATCCGTTAAATCAACAATGATTTCATTAGACTTTTTCATTTCTTCGATTAATTTCATTTGCTCAACCCTAGCATCATCCTTCTCTTGGATGGCCAGGGTTTTTTGTTTCTGCAACTCGTCACTGATTTGTTTGTGCAATGCATTCTCCTGATCGATCCGGGCAGTATAGTCTTGTTTTACATCCTGATTCTTTTGTACTAAATTCATAAACAGATTATCTGCCCTGCTGAGATGGTACCTGACCTGTTGAACATCTTCTGTTCGCTCGACTTCTGTTCCCTGCATTGCTGTGATTTTATAGTTCGTGACCATGGCTTCAAAAAGTTCCTTCGATGGCAAACCTGTTAATTTTAATAACTCGTTCA
>OMOF01000252.1:2240-3460 GCA_900290375.1 Candidatus Desulfosporosinus infrequens | reverse complement strand
CTCTTCAGCCGCAGCACTGACCGCCTGGAAACTCTTAACTGCTCCTTTGGCAAACTCGGCATGGACTTTATCTGCATCCAGTAGGGCTGCTTCATAGGCCGTTATATCAATCCCGGCCTCCGTGAAGGTTGTTCTTACCCGTTGCTGGAACTGGGCAAGACTTTCTCCCGATTCCTGCGCGAAGTTGACGACGACACGTTGACCCGACTGAATGGCCTCCACCAAGTTAGTGCTGCTGATGTGGGGTAGGCCGAAGGATTTTAGTGCCGCCAAAGATTCATCTTTAAAAGTGAGGATCGTGTTCTGGGCCTCTTTCATGCTCTCAGCCAATGGGGAGACATCTGCCCCAACTCTCGCAATAATATTTCCGACTGTACCGCTCACTCCATCACCTCCTTTCAAAAGGGCTGGAGTTTAGCTTCCAGCCCCTATCATTACAATGGTGTAAACCTGACCGTTGTATTTGATATTCACCAGTCCGGACTTAAGGGTGTACACATCCTTGACCGGGGTTAAAACCACACCATCCAGAGACAGTGATACATCCTGCAAATACAAGTTGAACGTTTCCTCTTCCATCCAATAGATGTAATTAAAAACGCCCACGTCGAATTCCGGCATGAGCTTTAGTGGAATTTTAAACTGTGAATCAAGGACATCAACTTGAGTGCCGCCTTTCGCAACGCTTTTAAGAAAACTGAACATATCCTCCGCAGTTTGGGGTTCCGAACTGAGATTGTTCACAATTTTTTCGTAAAATTCCGTTGGTTTCTCAACTTGGGCAAAGCATCCGGTGTAATAAGCGTTTCGTATATCGCGGTACATGGTTTCTTTCCGTGTCTCCGTGTACCCCTCAACTATGAGGTTATACTCAGCAGGGGTTAAGTCCCAGAATTCACTAGGCCGAACCCGTGCTCGCATCGCAGTTTTATAAACTGTATTCCAATCCCACTCTAGATCGCTGTTCCCTGTACTACTTCCGGCACTGCTTCTACCGAAACATCCTCCGCAACTACTACCGGAGCCGCCTCCGGTGGCTGTTCCTCCACCACCGTTGCCTCGTTTTTTCCGAAGGTCTCATTGATACACTCAAACGTTTTTTTGATGGCAGTGTTAATATCACTGTAGTCGTCGATAAAGTCCATCACCTTATCTGCAGTAATATCTGGCAACTCGCGTCTGAGAGATTCTGCTAAGATTTCTGCCACTTGATCAAAGGT
>OMOF01000252.1:0-2230 GCA_900290375.1 Candidatus Desulfosporosinus infrequens | reverse complement strand
GCGATACCTCTAAAGCCCAATTTAAGGGATCTGTCTTGGTCTAACGTATACATTACAGGTAACATCTTTACACCTCCATATATAATAGGAAGAAATAATTTAGATCTGGGCAAATTGCCCCACTTATCACGAGGTTCTGACCGCAATCGTGCTGTAGGTCAAGGGCGTGTACCCGGTTCCAGACACCACTAGGTCGATCTTGTGAGAACCAATGCTCGCATATGGGATGGTTGGGGATACTGATCCTGTGTTAAACGTTCCTTGGTTCACCCCGTCAACGTACATGGTGTATTGTTGCTGAGTTCCCGCAGTCGGGGTCACCGTAATGACCGTATTGGTTGTAAAGGTGTACGCATAAGAATAGACACCGCCCGCAAAGGTTGGAGTCAACGATCCTGCTGTTCCAGTCAAGCTTAATCCGCTGAGCCCTGAAGTTACTGAAGTTCCGATATTGGGCTGCCCTGATACCTGGAGTGACATTTTAAAGTCCAAGGCTTTCGTCATATCCACATTGGTGCCAAGGTCTAACTCGTCAATAAACGCCGTCGCTGTCCAACTTGCTCCCGTTATGGAGGGGAAAGTTAGGGTGTAGGTGTCTACTGTGCCGTTTACAAACTTGTTATAAAGTAAGTTCTGTCCTGAATCTGCCGTATTGAAAAAGCCCTCTGCCACGATCTTTCCAGGGTCGGCAAGCCCTGCTAGGAATTGTTTGAACCCCCCTGGACTAGACAAGGTGGTCACATCAATAGCCGTTCGTTTCATTTGCGGGCTGGTGATTTTGGTGATTGTTCCAATGTTGGTTGCGCCGACCACTAATGTCGCGCCGATGCCATTTGAAAGATTGGCCAGATATCATCACTGCCTTTCTTAGTCAGTATTGTGAATTACCTCGAAGTCGAGGACTCCTTGATATACCCTCGTCCTTGCTTCTTGCAGCAAGGCAGGGATGGTATGAAAATCATCTTGCACTACCAAGCCCTGCACAAAAATACCACCCACGGTTGTGAGTGGTAAACCCTCCAGAAGCTTTCTTATGCGCTGTTGCAAATTCAGAAGCGCCCAGGAGTCCGTGTGGTAAATATTGATGACGTACCCGCTATTGAACAGCCCATAGGTAGAACTTAAATCCTGTTCAGCCTCCCTTTTGTATCGTCTGAACACACAATAAGGTGGGGGAACAGGATCAAATACTGCCAAATAGTACATTTGGTATTCATTGGTGCCGTTGAAATCTGGGATGTTTGTTTTTATAAGGGAATACAAACCATCTTCGATTATTTTGCTCCCACCACCTTATCGATGCCCTTAGATAGCTCCTCTAACATGGCATCTTTGATTTCATCATAGTGTTTGGTCAAAGCATATTTGAGAAAGTGACTGCCCTCTATCTTTTTACCGCTGCGGGTTGTGAAACCTAAGTCTTTAAATTTTGCATACCAAGTTGTGTCAATTGCATAAACCTTCTTACCTTTGACGGATTTTTCCGCCTTAAGTTTCATCGCTTTTGCAAGATCGCCGCCTTGATGTTGTTCCTTTCTGCCTTGTCTACCCATGAATTCTCCATTAACCGGTTGAAGGTTTGCCAAGGCAAAGTCTAAGGCCATATCCGCACCAGTTTTGGCGGCCTTAGTGACAATAGACTGAGGAACATTCTCCAGCTGTTTAAACTTAGCGATTAGCTCATCGATGCCTTCAATGCTTGATTCGGATATACCCATCACCTACTTTTCCAGCTTGCAGACGATCCGGGTCTCTCGATGCAAGCCACTTACATCCTCAGCCACCTGGACTAAATACCTGTTGTTATTAAATAACACGTACAACCCCTGCTGGGGAAGCGAACTGTACCTTATACGGAATTCACAGTCGGCCTCAGTGTGCATCTGCGATGCACCGACGTACATCCTTCCGTTATTGGGTATATAGGCTGCTTTGAAGGATGCCACATTGACATAGCTTTCGCTCTGGTTTCCTATTGGATTTTGAGCACCGCACCGACTTTGCAGCGTAATACTGCTTCTCATATCGTACTTCATGAGCTGCTCACCACTTGATACGTGCTAGAATTCATAAGATAAATTTTTATCTTTTCGTAGGAATCCGCAAACGCCTCGGCATTATCGGTGTCGTATCCGAAGTTCGCCTTGCAATAAGTCGTAATAGCCTTTTTTATGATTGAATCTGAGGCGGCACTTACCAACGTAGGATCAACCCCTACGTCGATAAGCTC
>OMOF01000895.1 GCA_900290375.1 Candidatus Desulfosporosinus infrequens | reverse complement strand
CCATTTCAGACGGAAATACACAATAGTAGCCCACACAAAAAAAGAGTATTTTTTGTTTTGTAGGTTACTGTTTTTAAACCAAGTTGTTCCCTAAACTATCAGCAGTTCAAGGAAAATTGTACTTCGCCAGCTATCTAAAAAGCTGGTAAAGTTTAGGCAAATAAATGAGGTGTGAACAGACTTAATATACCACAAAATCCTGTGGAGTACATCCATAAATCGAGAATTATTTCTGTGCCATTTTTAAAGGGAAGTATTGCGATTATTTTACATGATCCCCTCTCTCCCTGCAGGGGCGGAGATAGTTTAGTAGAGAGAGAGTTTACCCGAACTGCCTCTTCAACGATTCATAAAAATCATTTAAAGCGATTTCATCATCCCCATTGGTTGCAATCAGAACGGTCCGATCATCCATGCCTTCAGCGGCTCTTAAGCAAACTGGGCAACGAGCATCCTCTTCAACATCCTCTGTAGGATTCTCCATTATCGACACCGGGTCTATAGCAAACGTATGCCCGCTTACACAGGTAAAAATTACCCAGTTCTGTTTAAGCATTTCCCCTACCTCCTAAAATAAAGCCCTTGTTGCCTTGCCCTAAGGGATGAATGTTAGCTAATCCCTAGGAATTAATTCAGCTCTGATTAGTAGCCTACCAGTCAATAATAAAAAGAGAACTCAATTCATTTGCCAAAAATAGCAATAAAAATATAAGCCCTCTTGTATTTTTTAGTTAAGGTATCCCTGAAGTAGTCCAAGGACGATGCAATGTAGTGAATCCGAAGTAGTCCGGATCCTAATCTCTCGTTCGCACCAATCAGATAGCACGAAGAAACAATTTCGCAAAGGCGAAGAAAATAATCATAAATATGAGTTCAGTATACACACAAAAGAGCCAAAAATAAATAGGCGTCGTAAATTAAAATATTTATCATGGATTACTTATAAAACTATATCATTGGTGTTATAATTATATATATAAAGTGGGGTGAATTAATCGTGATGTCTTTCCGAAATGGTAAATTAGCAAATATGGCTTGGCCCAATGAAACACTGCAATT
>OMOF01000391.1 GCA_900290375.1 Candidatus Desulfosporosinus infrequens | reverse complement strand
CTTTTGTCGTATAAAAAGGTTCAAAGATACGAGGCAATATTTCTAGCGCCACCCCCGCTCCAGTATCATTAACCGCTATAACCATCATATTCAACTCCATATTCAACCACGTTTTTATACTAAGAGTTCCTTCCTCCGGCATAGACTCAATTGCATTTTGCAGCACATTCAAGATGACTTGCTTCAATAAATTATGATCTGCATTAATTTCAGGAAGCTCTCTGGCGAATTGTTTATTACCTAGGTTTCGTACAAACGCTAATCATTGAAAATACCAATAGACTGAATACTATAATCTAACAAAAGGTGAAATCCATCCCCCTTTAGAAATTATTAATTGGTTAGAATAATAAAAAAGGGGGGCTTCACTTATGAAAAATATAACATTTGACACAGGCGAATTTAAAGCGGAAAAAACTTCTGCTTGGCTTGCTGGTTTTCTCAGATTTGCTCAAACGATTGAAGTGTTTGAACTTCTGGAGCAGGTAAAAGTTAAAATGAAAGAAATTGAATATACTGTGCACCAAAAAATGATTACATTGCTCTTATCTATTGTCGTTGGCTGTAGATATACTTCAGATATCAACGAAAAGCTTGTACCCGATACTGTGGCTGCCAATATATTAGATATGGCTAGGTTTCCTGACCAATCCCAGATCAATGAACTAATCCGTCGAGTTGATAGCGAAGGTATTAAACAATTAAAAAATGTGCATCACCAACTATTTATGCAAAATACTCAATGCTTGTCATCCACAGGATTTGTTGTTGTTGACATTGACCAGTCAGGCCTTATCGCCAATGGGAAAACATATGAATTAGCCCAGAAAGGCTATTTCTGCAAGAAGAAAAACCAGAGTGGATATCAACTATCTGCCGCTTTCTGCGGTGGAGATAGCAGCGAAACTCTCTCCATGTATTTGGACTCCGGCAATAATCATTGCAGTGCAAGGTTTGATGATCTTGTAAATGACATACTAGTAAAACTCTCTGATATTAGAAAGGATAATAGACTTATTTTGCGAGTTGATAGTGGTTATGGATCTGATGATAATCTGATAAAGATCAAAAATAAAATTTGGTTTGTAGCAAAAGCTTATTCGACTGTAAGAGCTACTAATATAGCAAAAACCATTGGTAAGAAAGATTGGGTTGAAGTTGATGAATGTGTAGATGTATATGAACTTCCTCATACAGATGGCTTAAGGTATATCCTTGTCAGAGTCCTTACTAGGACAGGAGACTTTGAGTACACTATGCTTGTATCGAATATTCCATTAGCTAAAATGTCTACATCAGAAATGTTTCATTTTTATAACAAAAGGCAAACGATTGAAGCTTTTTTTAAGACTTGTAAAAATCTATATCATATTAGGAACCTTAGAACCAGAAAATTTGAAGGTATTCAAACTTTTCTATGGATGGTATTCATAACACATAATCTTTTATCATGGTTTAAATCCACGATGCTTTCAGATACAAAGCTTGAAGGTGTGGGCACTAAGACATTAGTAGAAAAACTTGGTTCCATCGTTGCAGAAGTAAGCAAAGTTGGAGGTATTATTAAAGTTACACTTCCTCAAATCAGTGTTTTAGCTCGAAAATTCGTAGAATGCATGCAACCCAAGTATAAACAGATATCACTGTTTTCAACATCTTAAATGGAAGTTATTGTTATATTGTTGCATTATTAAAGTTTATTGTAAATATTTACCTAATAATAAAATAAAGCTACTGGAGTATTTCTTTCAAAAAAATTATTACCAATTATTATTGTTTTAACCAATGTATTACTGGCAAACAATTTGCAGTATGTACCTAAGCGTTTGTACAAGACTTAGGTAAATAACTGTTCTGAATATAATCTTTTCTTTTAATTTATTAAATTCACACACATATTCTTTAA
>OMOF01000234.1 GCA_900290375.1 Candidatus Desulfosporosinus infrequens | reverse complement strand
TATAAAGCCGTTGGCCGTTTTCTTCATCCAGTTGCAGTAGAACCGAAAGGCATGATTATCGTAGCTACTGTAGGGTTGATCGTAAACATAGTAATTGTTCTAAATCTTAGGCAAAATACGAACAACTTAAATGTTAGAAGTGCTTTCCTCCATTTTACTGGGGATGCCCTTGCTGATTTGGGAGTACTTCTGGGAGGCATTGTTATTATTTTTACAGGATGGTCAAAGGTTGATACGTTATTGAGTTCAATCCTTGCCTGTCTTATCCTGAAAAGTGCTGTTAAAATGACTTGGGAATGTTTACGTATCTTCCTCGAATCCGTTCCGGGCAATATTTCGATAAAGGAACTACGATCAACGGTTTTAGCCATTGAAGGTGTCCGAGGAGTCAATGATATTCATGTCTGGGCAATTTCACAAGAAGTAATAGCCATGACGGCTCACGTATGGGTTACAGAATTAAGCAAGGAGGAAACGTTGGAACTATTACACACCATTCAACACACTATCTTCGATAAATTTGGGATCGCACATACAACTATTCAATTTGAGTATTGTGCGTGTAGTAGTTGTTTTCACAGTAAGACTGACCACCAAAAACAATGTTCGTTGTGCATTGACTTGTGCCCAACGGGTTAGTGCTTTATTTTCTCATCTCCTGTATCAGCCTCAATATATGGCCCATTTTAAATCACCATTGAAAATCGATTACCAAAATTAACTCCGCTACAATAAGGCATCAGTTACAATATCTCCCTTACTTCATTCCCAGCCCTGAATACAAATTCTACTTCGACCATAGATCGAACCTTTACCTTCTCAATAATCCTACGAAATATCTCCTCGTCAAACTTCAATAGACAAGTTTCCTGCGCCTTCAGATAATCCTGCAACTCTTGAACCTGTTTCTCCCGCAATACCAACTCTGCTTGTTCACTTATCAAATCTACTTCACTAACTAGGGTTGTATTCGCCTTCTCGTCAAACCTCTTCATTTTGATGGCTCTGTTCATAACCCGTAAAAAAGCCTGCTCTAAAGCCTTCTCCTTGACCGCCTTCATATCACAGGCTTCGTTTCCACCCATTTGATGGTTGATACATATCCATACGATCTGCTGATTCTTACCCTTGCCCCATTTAGTACGTCGAAATTTGCTGCCGCAGTTCTGACAGAACAACTTCCCTGAAAAAGCATAATCACTTGTAAACTTACTCTTACCTGTTTTAGAATATCCTCGCATACTCGTTCGTCTTTCAAACTCGATCTGTGCCGCTGCAAACTCTTCCTTACTAATAATTGGAGGGTGGCTGTTTTCAACATAGTATTGTGCCGCCTGCCCATTATTCTTGACCCTCTTTTTTGTCAGAAAATCGACTGTGAAGGTTTTTTGAAGCAACGCTTCGCCCATATATTTTTCGTTCTTTAATATTTTATTGACGGTACTATCATACCACCGTAAACCGCCCGAACCAGTGATGACCCCGTCCCTTTGTAAATTGGTTGCTATTTTGTAGGGACTGTTTCCATCCATAAACTCTCTATAGATTCTTTTGATAACCTCTGCCTCCTCCGGAACAATGACCAACTCACCGTTTTCGTCTTTTGTATAGCCGAGAAACCTATTGTGATTGACTATGACCTTGCCCTCTTGAAAGCGGTAGGCAATCCCCATCTTTGTGATCTGTGATATATTGGAACTTTCCTCTTGTGCCAAACTCCCGAGCAATGTAATCAGGAACTCTCCCTTACTATCGAGGGTGTTCACGTTCTCTTTCTCGAAAAATATAGCTACCCCCTTTTCCTTCAACTGCCGCACATATTGCAAAGTATCGAGTGTATTGCGAGCAAACCGACTGATGGATTTAGTGATCACCATGTCTATCTTTCCCGCCATACACTCCTCAATCATGCGGTTGAACTCCACTCGTTTCTTGGTATTGGTACCACTGATACCCTCATCAGCAAAGATTCCACCGAAAGCCCAGTCTTGATTCCGTTTTATATAGTCGGTGTAGTGTGAAACCTGTGCTTCGTAGCTCGATAACTGCTCTTCATTATCGGTGGACACGCGACAATAGGCACAAACTCTAAACTTTGCGGTTGCCTCAAGTCCCTGTAATTCTTGTCTTGGTTTTGCCGGAATAACTGTCACATTTGCCATTTCTTAAACCTCCCTAAAATAAATCACGGCCTCGTTTTAAGATGTAATGTTCCTCAAAACGAAGGCCGTTTTTTAAATGAAACTCCAAAGTGGTGCGTTCTATGACGACTATTTTTTCAATGATCGCGCTATATAAATCTTCGCTGAACTCCAAGAGTTTACCGCCATGAGAATCGAGGATAGCCTCAAGTTCCAAGGTCCTGGCAATTCGACTGTCTTGGTTTGCAAGTGTAGCCATCCAGGTGGTCCGTTCTGTTTGAAGTTGGGTCAACCTGCCCACGAGTTTTTCGTGTTCAGCTTTTAATAAATTATGATCTGTATAACCATTTCGTTCTATGAAAAAGAGCGCTCGTTCTTGTTGGATGAGACTTTCAATCTCCTCTTCCAACTTAACGATGCGCTCGTGGTCAAACTCAGTAAATTTTTCTCTTTCCAACTTTAACTTATATTCCCTAAAGAGTTTCGCCCGGTTAAAATATAACCAGTTGAACACCCTAACAAACAAGCCCTTTATGGTATCTTCCTTGACTCTTCCGACGTTACATGAAATTTTCCTTCCTATTGTATAGGCACTACAAACCCAGCAAACCGACTCCGCCACATTCCCACAATTATCTAAATGCCGTTTGTAGCTTTTGCCGCAATGACCACAAACAATCGTACTGGTGAAGGCATATCGTTTCAAATATTTCTCGCGGTTTCCATCTATGTTTCCTTTGGACTTTGCTCTCTCGACCATCAATTCCTGGGCCTTCTCAAAATCCTCTCTTGAAACTATGGCCGGGTGGGTGTCCTTCACATAGTACATGGGAGCTTCGCCTTTGTTTCGCTTTTTCTTGAAATCTTTAGTGATCGTCTTCTGAAGAAGCGCATCCCCGACATACTTTTCATTCTTCAATATATCTCTCACCGTTGACTCGGCCCATTTTACGTTCCCGGAAATGGTTGTAAAACCGTCAAGTCCTTTGGCAATCAGCGAAATACCCAATCCTGAAAGGTAATCGGCGAAGATTCGCCTAACAATGGTGGCTTGTTCTTCATTAATAATCAGGTTTCCGTTTCGGTCCTTGTCGTACCCTAAAAATCGCTTAGTATTAATCATGACCTTACCCTGCTTAAACCGACGCTGGTAGGCCCAGTGCATGTTTTGAGATATGGAGTTTAACTCTTCTTCGGCTACTGAACTCAGAATAGAGAGCATGAGCTCGCTTTCGGCGTTTAGAGTGTTGATATTTTCTTTCTCAAAATAGATTCCAATACCGATCGACTTGAGTTGACGCACGGTTTCCAAACAATCGGCGGTGTTCCGGGCAAAGCGGCTGATAGACTTCGTGATGATGAGATTGAACTTTTTACTCTCGGCATCTTTGACCATCCGCTGGAAGTCTGGTCTTTTTGCTGCGTTTTTACCAGATAAGGCTTGATCTGCATAAATACCTGCAAAGTTCCAAGTTGGATTATTTTTAATATAGGATGTGTAATGTTCCATCTGCGCTAAGAAACTATTTTTCTGCTCAGCCTGGTCAGTGGATACCCTCACGTAGGCGCAAACTCTTAGTTTCTTTTCTTCCAAAACCACTGATTGAATCATTCGTATTTTTTTCATATGTGTCTCCTTTCCGTCACTGTAGGTATTGTGACGTTAAGTCTGCTGGAACATATTACTAATGAAAAACATCACAACACCGAGAGATTGTCCCGGTGTTGTGATGTTAGCTCTGTGTGGGCTGGATAGCAAGTTAATTGTTTTTAGTAGATGAAAGGCCGATGCCAAGATTTGTTTTAAGCAAAAGCCGTCTTATCACTCTTTGATAAGACTGACCGCTCACCTTCTTTATCACCAAGTTACAATTGGTAACCAGATTTTAGTTTATCCCAGAAGGTTAGGCCAAAGCGAGGTTATAACCAATAAAAGTGTTAGGGTCACCATAATTACTGTTGTGCCCCAGGCCACCCAATTAAAGAATCTTGAGTTAGTATAAGTTCCCATTAGGTTCTTATTGTTGATTAGCACCAGCATAAACACGAGAACAAATGGTAAAAGAACACCATTGATCACCTGGGACCAGAGCATAATAAGAACTAAAGGAGCATTAGGAATAAGGATGATCATTGCCCCTAAGATGATAATTATCGTGTATAAGGTATAAAATTGTGGTGCCTCTTGAAAAGACTTATCAACTCCTGCTTCAAATCCTAAAGCTTCACACACATAATAAGCAGTCGCTAATGGTAAGATTGTGGCCGCGAAAATTGACGCATTAAAAAGCCCAAAGGCAAATAGTATCGACGCGTATTGACCGGCTAGTGGTCTTAAAGCAATTGCAGCATCTTTAGCATCATTGATGGAAATACCCGCCACATGCATCGTGGCTGCCGTTGTGACAATAATAAATATTGCCACGATATCCGTTATGAGACATCCAACAATTACATCGATGCGTGAATACTTATAGTCTTTAACTGTAATTCCTTTATCCACGATGGCTGATTGAATATAAAACTGCATCCACGGAGCGATTGTAGTCCCGACCAAACCAACAAACATCGCAATATAGGCAGAATTTGTACTGAAACTTGGAATAAACGTTTGTTTTGCAACTTCGCCCCAATTCGGGTGGGCTAGAAAGCCAGCCAGAATATAGGTTATAAAAATCGCGCTGGCAATTAGAAAAACTCTTTCTACCCGTTGGTATGTTCCTTTAACAACCAAGAGCCATACGAGGAGCGCACCGAGCGGAACAACGATGTATTTACTGAGCCCAAAAACCTCCATACTTGAAGCGACTCCAGCAAATTCTGATACAGTGTTACCCACATCCGCTATGAGAAGTCCTATTAATATGAAGATCGTTAACCGTACTCCGAAGTTCTCACGAATTAAATCCGCAAGCCCTTTGCCTGTAACCGCACCCATACGGGCGCTCATCTCTTGAACAATGATTAATGCCAATGTCATTGGAATGAAAACCCAAAGAAATTTATAACCAAATTGGGCGCCTGCTACTGCGTAGGTCGTGATTCCACCGGCATCGTTATCCACATTGGCCGTGATAATCCCTGGCCCTACAACTGCCAAAAACATTAAGAAAGTACGCCATGAAATTTTGTTCTTCCACATTTTATTCACTTCCTTTAAATATTTTTCACGAATACGTCCGCACGTTTATTGCCTACCTTTTTAGAGAGAGCACATCATCTACTGTAATAATCCCTATAACTTCTCTAGATTCACCAGTTACGGGAAGAGCCATCAGACCATATTTAGAAAATATACGCCGAAGTTGTTTCTTATCCTCTTCAGCCGGAACACTAATCACTTTTGTATGCATTAACTCATTGATCTTTGATTCAGGTGAAGCGATTATCAGTTCGCGCAGCGAGACGACTCCCTTCAACCGCCCCACGGAATCAACCACATAAAGATAGTAAATATAATCTTCCTCCGGTGCCAATTCTCTTAGACGTTGAATGACTTCATCCGCCGTATTTTCTTCGGGGAACACCAGGAAATCAGTGGTCATCAGCCTGCCCGCAGTCCCTTCGTCATATTCCAGTAGTTCACGCAGATCAGAAGCTACTTCAGTTTCCATTAAATTTAACAGCTGATCAGAATCATCTTCCCTCATCTCAGACAACAAAT
>OMOF01000363.1 GCA_900290375.1 Candidatus Desulfosporosinus infrequens | reverse complement strand
ATCTACTGTATCCTGATCAACAACGGCCAAAGCCTTAATCCCTATTTTTTTTGCAATTGATACGATGTCTCTGATTTCGAGCGAGCCGTCAGACACTCGGGAATGACAATGTAAATCAGCCTTCATTTTCGTTCTCCTTTATCACTTGTTAAACGTCCATTTACCCGCTACCATAGCTCGTTCCACAATGGGAATCTTACCCTGAACATGGCGAACTATTATTAGGTCCGCTTCCTTGCCTTCTTCAAGTGAGCCAATCCTGTCAGCTAAGCCGCTAGCCTTTGCAGGGTAAAGTGATGCATATGAAACCGCATCATGGAGGCGCATACCTTCCTCGAATAGAATGAAAACTGACGCTAAAAGTGCAAAGCAATAGTAATCCGAACAAATAATATTCGCAAAACCGTTCATTATGGCAGAACGTGCTGAAAGGTTGTCAGAATGTGATTTGTTGCGCAAGAGATTTGGTGCACCAACAACTGCATACATATTATTTTCGAGCGCATATTTTGCTGTAGCTTCGTTAAGGGGAAATTCGCTTATGGACGCTCCTCTGGGTCGATAAGTGTCCACCCTCTGAGGACTGTCATCGTCATGAGTGGCAAATGGTATATTGTTCCTATTCACACACTCCATGAGTTTTTCTAAGTACTCTGAATCAACAAGCTGCGGCATTTCCCATTGCTCTTGTGCATAAGCTTCCAATTCTTCTGCCGTGAAGGTACTATTTTTTTCGACGTAATTCTTATATTCAGGATAAGATTTAAACGTAGAATATCGTGGTGAATGATCCATAAGTGAAAAAAGGTCAGCCAACCCCTCCTCAAAGATCCGAAGAATAGTATCTAGGCCCGTTTTATTAAATAATTCAAAGCGCACATGGATAAAATGTCGTAACATTGCAGATTCATTTTTCCGAAACTGTGCTATTACTCGAACAATTTCGTTTCCTAGTTCATTTGACCTTAGGCCCGGCTCACCTGAAAAAGCTACTGGGTGGAAAATTGTTGTTATCCCAGCCGACAAAAACTGTGCCTGTGTGGAATATAAGGCCAGCTCCAGCGGAATGAATACTTTCCTTCGCGGTTGTATAGCCCGCTCTAACATATCACCATGGAAATCCACCAGGCCCGGCATGACGTAACAACCATCTGCATTAATTATTTCGACATCTTGCTGGTCAGTTTGCGCCAGTACAAAGTCTTCGTCTTTCAAAATATGGCTAATTTTATGATCAACAACGATGATCGAGCCGTCAATGACACCACTGGGAATTACAATTTTGCCCTTCGTGATTATCGTTTTCATAGTATTTACTCCTTAATACTTAACCTATTCAAGTTAAGTCAATCATTATCGACCGCTATCATGAAACTTATTCCATGTTGCTGAAAGCCAAGCTGTTCATAAAATTTATGAGCCATACTTCTTTTTTTATTACTAGATAGCATCAACTTATAACAATTTTCTTCTTTAGCCTTGGCCATAATAAATTGCATCAATTTGCTGCCAATGCCGCCTCCTCGACACTCCTGACCTACAATCATATTTTCAGCAATAGCAAGTTTAGCACCTTTATGCCCCAAATTGTCCAAAATGATCAGACTACAGGTGCCGATAATTACTCTGTTTTCTTCAACAACAAACATCTTATAGTACGGATACTCATTTATTTTACGCCAGATTGT
>OMOF01000408.1:166-1118 GCA_900290375.1 Candidatus Desulfosporosinus infrequens | reverse complement strand
CTGCTGGACCTTTGGGTAAAGGGTCTGGTATTTGACTGGAATAAACTGTACGGAGCGATCAAACCCCGCCGTATCAGTCTGCCAACCTATCCTTTTGCTAAAGAAGCACACTGGATACCCGAAACCAGCGCTCCAGAAAAGAGCCCAAAAACGGCTGAAGCAGCTTGGATTTATCCGCTGTTGCAGCAGAATACCTCCGACTTCTCGGAACAACGCTTCAGTTCGAGCTTTACGGGAGAGGAGTTTTTCCTGGCGGATCATATCGTGAAGAAGCAGCGGGTTCTGCCTGGGGTTGCCTATTTGGAGATGGCTCGAGCTGCAGTGGAGGTGGCGTTGGAGGCAGAGGGAAGAGAAGCCTTGGCAGACGGCAGGACCGTGATACGCTTGACCAACGTAGTATGGACCCGGCCCCTTGTTGTAGGAGAGGAAGCGGTGCGGGTACATATCGGGCTTTTCCCGGATGAAGAAGGGAAAATAGCTTATGAAATTTATAGCGAACAGGAAGGGAAAGGTACGGAACCCGTACTCCACAGCCAGGGAAATGCAGCACTGAGTGAGCTTACAGAAGCTGTAACTATGGACTTGCCAAACCTACAAGCACAATGTAACCAAAGCACTCTTACGTCAAGCCAGTGCTATGAAGCTTATAAAGCGAGTGGGATTGAATATGGCCCGGCTCATCAGGGAGTAGAAGTGGTCTATGTGGGACAGGGACAAGCGTTAGCGAAGTTACGCCTGCCAGCCGTAGTCTCCAATTCGAAGGACCAATATATTCTGCATCCCAGTTTGCTGGACTCAGCCTTACAAGCGTCCCTTGGTTTGCTGGACGCTGCGGATACGGACGGTCAAGGCCTCCTGAAACCAAACCTGCCCTTTGCACTGCAGGAAATCGAAGTCCTCGGCAAATGCACCTCCGAAATGTGGGCTTTGATTCGATACAGTAAAGGCAGCA
>OMOF01000408.1:0-156 GCA_900290375.1 Candidatus Desulfosporosinus infrequens | reverse complement strand
TGGATATCGATTTATGCAACGAAAGCGGAACGGTATGTGTGAGGATGAAGGGATTTTCCTCCAGAGTGTTGGAAGGCGAAATAGCTGAACTAGGAAGGGCAAGTGCGGGAACCCTGCTGCTGAAACCTGTCTGGAAAGAACAAACCTGTACGCAAG
>OMOF01000257.1 GCA_900290375.1 Candidatus Desulfosporosinus infrequens | reverse complement strand
CCAAAGTTGATTAAAAGGCCTCGTTTTAACCCTGTGGCTTTCAGATAATTTATAATTTGTGCCCAAAAGCCCGATTTAATCCTGTAGCTTTGAGATAATTGATAATTATCGTTTCTTCATTGACTCCCACATTCGTCATTTTTCTATACTTAATCCTTCTTAATTTGTGAAATCTGTGTTAATCTGTGGTTTCTCTTATCGTTCTTTTCATGTGTAATCTATAGTTCCCTGTCAGAATTACCCAAGGCGTATTTACAGTGTTTTTCCTTGTAGGTATAAAAAAATGCGGGATTTTAGGTTATTATGAGATGGAGATACTAGCCTTGTTTGTGTCAGGGTAGTGGGTAGTTCACTGTAGGGGAGGATCCTCTGTAATCTGACCTTTGCTCAGGGCATCATGGACTTGTCCGCGAATGAAAGACAAATACTCTTGGCGTAAGGCCTCTTGTTCATCACGCTCCCATTCTTCTAAGTCCTCGGACCTTTTCTTCCTAGCTAGCTCGTTAATGCGCTCAATAATTATTCTAATGGGTGAAGTACTCAAAGCAAGATTCCCCTTTCAGCTAACTATTATAATTGATTGTATTAATGTGTTTTTTGCCTTATATTATAGCATATTTATAAAACTAACGACAAATTTATCTCGCTGATCTATTTATGTTAAGATTAAGAAGAAGGAATCAGCTTAAGGGAGGGACCACCATGAGATTATTATCTTCAAAAACAAGTCTCCGTGTTCGTTATTCTGAAACAGATCAAATGGGAATTGTTTATCATGCCAATTATCTTGTTTGGTTTGAAGTGGGCAGATCAGAACTTTTCCGGGAATTAAATCTCCCGTATACTCAATTTGAGGAACAAGGTTTAGGGTTAGCCGTCATCGAAGCCAGTTGCCGTTACCGAAAACCCTCTAGGTATGATGATGAGCTTGTCATTATTACCGGAATTGAGCACATGTCTGCACGGGGAGCAAGTTTTTCTTACAGCGTCTACCGCGAAGAAACTCTTATGGCCGAAGGCAAAACAGTTCACGTATTTGTTGACAAAGACGGTCGACCAGCAAACGTTAGGAAGTTCGCAATCTGGCAACTATTAAAACCAATTCTCGAAAAGCAAAAAAACGTCTGACTTCTGTCTCTAAGATATACCTATGGCAAGATATATTTTACAATATAGCTATTGTGTTGCGTTAGACCTTGTGGTATTATGTATACATAATACAAAGAGAGAAGGGATTTTATGTTTCTAGTAACATGGATCGAAGGCGAAGAAGTTAATTATCGGCTTGTAAAAAAGCAGGAGCTTCCAACCTTTATGGCTGCGGCTGCTTTAGGAAAACATGCAATCATTCAAAAATTGGCATCTTAAAGAAACACCATGCCTAAATAAGGGTTTTTATATTTAGGAATGTTAAATATCTGAAAATGTCCATCAAGATGATGGGCATTTATTTTTGTTGATTTCATCTTACTAGCCTAATTATAAGAACAATCTCAACAAATGTGAATTATAATCAAAACAAAAATACGACATCCTGAACTGCAGGCGCTTGGAATTTTCCAATGGGCTTGTTATAATGAGGCACAAAGCACTATTGATATATAGGAGGTTGCACCTTTTTGAAATTTATCACGGCCTTTATGCTTGCGATCTTTTTAATATTGAGTGTCACACCCACAGGTTTTGCCGCTTCAAAAGAAACTCTGCCTCAGGTACATGGTGAAGCTGCATACTTGATCGATGTAAAGTCTGGTCAAACCCTCTTTATGAAAAATCCAGATGAGCTCCTAGCACCAGCCAGCACCACTAAAATTATGACCGGACTGTTAGCAATTGAACATGGTAACTTAAATGACACAGTTACAGTGAGTTCTACCATGCTGAATAATAAGCTTGTTTATGGGACACAAATTTACCTTGTACCTGGGGAAAAAATGCAGTTAAAAGACTTGCTGTATGCTATGTTTTTAAACTCTGCCAATGATGCCGCTGTTACAATTGCCGAACATATTGGTGGAGATTTACCCCATTTTGTCAATATGATGAATCAACGTGCTCTTGAGATAGGGGCTACCCATACCAACTTTCTTAATGCGAGTGGTTTAACCGAGGCTGGGCATCTCACGACTGCTCACGATCTTGCTCTTATTGCTCTTGTCGCTTATCAAAATCCCTTGTTTGCTCAATATGTCCGTACCAAATCACAAACTATTTCTAGATCAAAGCCCGATCTTCCGACATTGATGGTTAATGAAAACAAATTGCTACGGACAGATTCTGCAGTGGATGGCATTAAGACAGGTTATACGGCTGCAGCCCAAAACTGTCTTGTTGCATCGGTGACTAAGGATGGACGCCAATTCATTGGCGTGATCCTTAAATCTCCGGGACACGAGATCTACACAGATATGGAGGATATGTTTGAGTATGGTTTCACTCAGTTTAAAGACGTTGTCTTCAAGCCTTCAGGTGCGGTGTTATCTACGATCGTGGTAAATAATGAACCCGTGAATTTAATTCTTGATCGCCCGATTTATATTGCACAAAAACTTGACGAACAGACTCCAACCTTAAGTTTACAAGTTATACCGGCTTCTACCGGTCCACTTGTCTCAGTAGAAGAGGGACAAGTTGTGGCCCATGTCAAGGTTTTGGATGGGAACACATCCTTAAATACTTTGCCATTAATATCTTCGAAAACGATTCAGTCACAAACACAAAAGAAGAGCAGTATGTCAAATGACCTGAACTGGCTAGGGGGCTTAATACTTTCATTAGGAGTCACTTTAATATTTACCCTTGCCATAAAATTAAATGCTGGGCGCCTTGACAGAAGACAAGTTCGGCTTACTAGAAGAAGGGAGTCCAATCCGTGAATCACGTGACTAAAACGTTCTTAGAGCGCAGTCTGAAATTCATTGCCTT
>OMOF01000264.1 GCA_900290375.1 Candidatus Desulfosporosinus infrequens | reverse complement strand
TCCTTTTTGAATGGAGGAACTTAATGAAGTATTTATTTATCCCGGTGCTCGCTACGGTCATGCTCCTGTTGGCCACTCCTTCGGCACAAGCGACCACCCTACCTGTCAAAACTGTGCAAACTGAATTGACGCAACTGGGTTATAATACCGGGCCTGTGGAAGGCATTTTTGGCAGCGAAACATTGGCCGCTGTTAAAGCCTTTCAAACCACAGAAGGACTGCCAGTGGATGGCATTGTGGGGCCGCAAAGTAGCCAGGCATTAGGTATTCTAACCACTGCCAAGTCCTTCACTGGCGTCCCTTATGTTTGGGGTGGCACCACTCCGGCTGGCTTTGATTGCTCTGGTTTCACCCAGTATGTGTTTAGGGTCAATGGTGTCGCCTTGCCGCGCACTAGTCAGGAGCAGTACCAGGTGGGAACGCCAGTGTCCTTTAATGATCTCCGGCCCGGCGACCTAGTTTTCTTCACCTTCCTGGCTAACCACCAGGCAAGCCACGTGGGTATTTACCTAGGCAACAATCAGTTCATAAGTGCCACTACGCACAAGGGCGTGACCACATACCCCTTCACGCCTTACTGGAACAACGCTTATGTGGGAGCGAAACGTGTATGAGCACTGGAATTGCAAGGACGTTTTACGCGAGCTCGGCATGGAATAAGTGCCGCGACGCTTTTTTTAATTCCAAGTTTGGGCTGTGTGAGGATTGTGGGGCACCGGGTGAAATCGTCCACCACATCCAGCCGATCATGCATGGTGATATATTGACCAATCCCGCTAAGTGCTTTGGCTGGGATAATTTGAAGCTGGTGTGTCGGGTATGCCACGAACAGCACCACAACAGGCGCAGTGATGGGCTGAGGTTTGATGCCAATGGGGACATAGTCTTTATAAAGGGGCAAGCGCAAAATGGATAACGACTCAAGGTACAACCAGATTCAAGACGAGCTAGTGGGTTTATTTAAAGACGTGCCATCGGAACAAATGTCCATTGCCAATCATCTTATTCCGCGAATTGCCTTTATGCAGATCACGCTTGAAGACCTGGAGGACGATATCAAAACCAACGGCACGTTTGAATTGACGAAAACCCTACCCCGTAAGCTGCGCGAGAGGCCGGTAGTGAAGACATACAATGCCCTCATAAAAAATTACACTGGTACGATCAAGCAATTACTCGATCGCCTACCAACACAGAGAGGCGATGAAGCAGAGGATGAACTACTGGCATTTTTAAAGAAGTAGGGGCGGCTATATGAACTACATCCGAGAGTACCATAACACAATCCAAAGCGGCGAGATGGTAGTTAACGCTCACATTAAAAAGCTCTATGAGAAAATCTCCCAAGACTTAGATAACCCTGGTACCTACACGTTTGATGTAGACAAAGCCACCAAGCCCATTGAATTTGTCGAACGCTTTTGCAAGCAAAGCAAGGGGCGTTGGATTGGCAAACGATTTATATTAGACCTCTGGCAGAAGGCCATGATTCAAATTATCTTCGGCTTTGTGAATAAAGAAGGGAATCGAAAATACAAGGAAGCCTTCACCTTGATTGGAAGAAAGAACGGAAAATCGAGTTTACTAGCAGCGATTGGTCTCTACATGCTGATCGCAGATGGAGAAGGAGGAAGCGAAGTGTATCCGGTCGCCAATAAGCGTGACCAGGCAAAAATCATCTTCAC